>NZ_JBFUKA010000042.1:0-37845 GCF_056401085.1 Nocardioides sp. P4_G4 | reverse complement strand
GTGCTGAACTCGCGGCTCGGTGCCGTCGAGGTCGGGCTGGACCTCCCGACGTACACGACCTCCGAGGAGCTCGGGGAGGTCATCACCGCCCGGCTCGCCGACCCGGAGCAGACCGCCGCCAGGGCCGCCGAGCTGCGCGAGGTGGTGCTCGACGGTCACACGTGGGACCACCGCGCCGCCGAGCTCGACGACCTCGTGCGGGCCCGCGCGCACCTCGAGCAGGCCGCGCCGCCCACCAAGGCCCTGCACTACTTCCCCGACTACAACCGGGCCAACCCCTACCAGGGCATGCTCTTCGCCGGCCTGGACGCCGTCGACGCCTACCCGGTGGCGGTGGCGGACGTGGTCACCCACCTGGAGAACCGTGCCGTCTCGGCGGTGCCCGGCACCCTCAACATCCACTGGACCACCCCGATCCTCCAGTACGCCGCCGGCCCGTACCGCGCGGCGATCGAGCTCGACCGCTTCAGCGCGGCGCTGCACAAGTTCCGGGCCGCCGGCGGACGACTCGTGTGGACGCTGCACAACGTGCTCCCGCACGAGGCCAAGCACGTGTGGGCCGAGACCCAGCTCGCCCAGCTGCTGGCCGACCGCGCCGACACCATCCACGCTCTGGCCGAGATCACCGCCCGGCAGGCGTCCGAGGTGCTGCGCCTCGACCCGCGCAAGGTGGTCGTGATCGAGCACTCGAGCTACCTGGGCCGCTACCCGCAGTGGATCAGCCGGGAGGCCGCCCGCGCGCAGCTCGGCTTCGGTCCCGACGACAAGGTGCTGGTGGCGCTCGGCGGCATCCGGCCCTACAAGGGTCTCGGCCGGTTGCTCGACGTGTTCCACGAGCTGGCCGACGAGGACCCCGCACTCCAGCTGCTGGTCGCCGGGAAGCCCGCCCAGACCCAGGAGACGGCCGGGCTCGAGCGTCGCTGCGAGCAGTCCCCGCGGGTGATCTCGGAGTTCTCCCACGTCCCCGACGACCAGCTCCAGGTCTGGTTCGGGGCCGCCGACCTGGCCGTGCTCCCCTACTCCCGCATCCTCAACTCCGGCGTGTTCTGGCTGGCCCAGACGTTCGGGCTGCCGATCGTCGGACCGCGCACGGGTGCCCTGCTGGACCTCGCCGACGAGCCCCACGTCCGACTGTTCAACCCGCGCGACGACCGGTCCCTCAAGGAGACGCTGCGCGCGGCGGTGCACGACCTCGTCGACGACCCCGAGCGGGCCGAGACGGCCCGTGCTTCCTCCCTGGCCACCGCCCGGTCCCGACCGCCGCAGCAGATGGCCTCCGACTTCGCGACCTTCATCGATCCGCTCCTCGGCAGCGAGCGCCCCTCCCGTCGAGCGGCGGGGTGAGCACGCCGTGATCGAACCTCCCATGAGCTCAGCGGCCCGACACTCGGCCCGCGACCTGGTGGCCTCCGGGCTGCTCGACCTGGACTGGATCGCCGCCCAGCTCGGCACCGAGCCCGGGACCGCCGAGGACGCCGCGCGCGCGGTCATCAACACCCCCGACATCTCGCCCCACCCGCTCTTCGAGGCGACCTGGCTCCCGGGCAAGGGCGTCTGGCAGGCCGGTGACCTCCCGCCGTCCCTCTGGTACGTCACCGAGGGCCCGCGCCGCAACCGGTTGGCACCGCACCCGCTCATCAACACCGAGCGCATCCACGAGGAGAACTCCGCCGCCCGCGACCACGAGTTCGGTCCCCTCGCCTGGTGGGCGGCGCACGCGACCCGGGACACCCCGCTGCCGGTACGCCGGGGCTACCCGCACATCTCGTGGGGAGAGTTCCGGGACAACGCCCTGCGCGCGGCCCGCGAGTGGCAGGTCCTGTCCTACCTGGACGCCAACCCCGGCGCCCACCAGCACTCCCCCGAGACGGCCGGGCCGGTGGTCAGCGTGCTGATGAGTGCGCAGGACGTCGGTCCGCTCCTCGCGCCCACCATCGCGGCGCTCCAGGCGCAGACCCTCGACCAGTGGGAGCTGCTGGTCCTGGACCGGGGCTCCATCGACGCCACCGGCGCCCTGGCCTCCGACGTGGCGGCCGGGGACCCCCGCGTCCGCGTGATCATGGGCTCGCGCACCCAGCTGGGCCGCACCTTCAACCGCGGGCTCCAGCGTGCCCGCGGCGAGTTCGTCGCCTTCCTCGAGCCCGGCCACCTGTGGCACCCGGAGTTCCTCGCCCGGGCCGTGGGGGTCCTGCGTGCCGGCGACCGCTCGGCCGTGCACGCCTTCCCCGGGCGCGAGACCCGGCTCTCCGGCGAGCTGGTGACCGTCTCGCAGTTCGACCTCGGCACCACGCTGCTGCGGCGCTCGGTGCTGACCGCGCTGGACGGTTTCGACGAGGGCGACTCCGAGGAGACGGTGGCCGACCTCGTACGCCGCCTCCGCGCCGGCGACCTGGAGTGGGCCAACCCCCTCGTCCTGCTGCGGGGCGTCACGGAGGACACCCCCGAGACGGTCAACTGGGAGGCCGCCCAGGCGACCGCCCGCGTGGTCGGGCAGACGAGCGTCGTGCTGCCGATGGGCATGGGCAGCCGCGGCACCGTCGACTGGCTGCTCGCCGGGGGCCCGGACGTCGATGTCGTCGTCGTCACCGCGCGCGACCGCCGCGGACCCCACCTGCTCACCTCGGCGCTGGCCGGTCTGCTGCCCGGCGTCACCAGCGTCTCGGTGCCCGCCGGCACGTCGATCAGCGCGGCGATGAACATCGGCATCGCGCACAGCAGCGGCGACACGGTGGTCCTCGTACGCCCCGAGGCCCAGCCGGCACCGGGCATCATCGGTCCGCTCACCGCGGCCGTGCGCGAGGAGGGCGTCGCGGTCGCCCAGCCGCTGGTCCTCGACCGTCGCGGTCTGATCCTCTCGGCCGGGGCGGGCTTCCCCCGGGGCGACGACCGCTTCGGGCTGCTCTTCGGCGGCTTTCCCGCCTCGGACGCACGCCGGCTCGGCCACACCGAGATCCCGGCGCCCGCCTCCCCCGTCGTCGCGCTGCAGGCCGACCGGCTGACCGCCCTCCGCGGGCTCGACCCGCTCTTCGAGGACGTCCTGGCCGAGACCGACCTGGGGCTGCGCGCCCTCGCGTCCGGCGTCGGCAGCAGCCTGCTGGTGCCCGACGTCACCGTCATCTCCCGCACGGCGTACGCCGAGCCCGCCGACCTCAAGGTCGCTCTCTCCGCCCTGCGCTCGCGACGCCACCAGGTCCCCGAGGACCGTACGGCGCTGCTGTGGCGTGCTGTCGGCTTCGACGTCGCCGGCGTCCGCACGCAGCGGGTCTCCGCCGACCCGGAGGACCCCGAGTCCGACTCCGTGCTGCTCCAGCAGCAGGTGGTGCGACCGGTGCGCGGCATCGACGAGAGCCCACCGCGCCTGCGCTGGACGATCGACACGGCGGCCCCTGCGGGGCCCCGGGGCGAGCGGTGGGGCGACACCCACTTCGCGCGCTCTCTTGCCGCCGCGCTCGAGCGGTGCGGCCAGTTCGTGTCGGTCGACTCGCGCGACGCCCGCCACCGCTCGTCGCGCGACCACGACGACGTCGTGCTGGTCCTGCGCGGCCTCGACCTCGTGGCCCCCCAGCCCGACGCCCTCAACATGGAGTGGATCATCAGCCACCCCGACCTGGTGACGGCCGAGGAGATCAAGGGCTTCGACCTCGTGTACGCCGCCAGCGTCAGCTGGCCCACCCAGGTCCGCCGCGACTGGGGGCTCGAGGTCAGCCCCCTGCTGCAGTGCACCGACCCGCGCTACTTCCACCCCGACCGCGGGGTGCCCGACACCGGCCCGCCGGTGCTGTTCGTCGGCAACTCGCGAGGCGTGTTCCGGCATGCGGTGCGCACCGCCCTGGCGGCCGACGCCGACCTGACCGTGCACGGCGCGGACTGGGACGAGTACCTCGACCCGCAGATGGTGGCGTCCAGCGGGGTGCCCAACGACGAGGTCGGGGTCCTCTACGCCTCTGCCGGGGTGGTGCTCAACGACCACCACGTCGACATGCGGCGGGACTCGTTCCTGTCCAACCGGCTCTTCGACGCGGCGGCCTGCGGGGCTCGCATCGCGACCGACGAGGTCTCCGGGCTCCACGAGACCTTCGGGGCGCTCGTGCAGCCCTTCGCCGACGAGCACGACCTCGCCCGCCTGGTGCGACCGCCGTACGCCGCCTTCCCGGACAACGCGACCCGACGGGAGCTCGCCCAGCGGATCATCGCCGAGCACACCTTCGACCAGCGCGCGGCGACCCTGGTCGACGACGCGGTCAGGGCCCTGCGGGCCAGGGAGCGCTGAGGGCACCAGGCGCGCAGGAGCCTGCGGAGTCGATCCGGTGCTTCCGGGCCCTCAGCCGAGCAGGGCGTCCACGAACGCCGCGGCGTCGAAGGGGGCCAGGTCGTCGGCGCCCTCGCCGAGCCCGACGAGCTTGACCGGGACGCCCAGCTCGCGCTGGACCGCGACGACGATGCCGCCCTTGGCCGAGCCGTCCAGCTTGGTCAGCACGATGCCGGTGACGTCGACGATCTCGCTGAAGACGCGGGCCTGGATCATGCCGTTCTGACCGGTCGTGGCATCGAGCACCAGGAGCACCTCGGTGACCGGGGCCTGCTTCTCGATGACGCGCTTGACCTTGCCGAGCTCGTCCATGAGGCCAGCCTTGTTCTGGAGGCGGCCGGCGGTGTCGACGATGACGGTGTCGATGCCCTGCTCGACGCCTTGCTTGACGGCCTCGAAGGCGACGCTGGCGGGGTCGGAGCCCTCCGGACCGCGCACCACCTCGACGCCCACTCGCTCGCCCCACGTCGCGAGCTGGTCGACGGCGGCGGCGCGGAACGTGTCAGCGGCCCCGAGCGTGACGCTGCGGTCCTCGGCCACCAGGATCCGGGCGATCTTGCCGACGGTGGTCGTCTTGCCGGCCCCGTTGACGCCGACCACGAGCACGACGCCCGGCTTGCCGTCCGCGCCGCTCACCTGGAGGCGGCGGTCCATGTCGGGGTCGACGAGGGCGATGAGCTCCTCGCGGAGCACCTCGCGAGCGTCGCTGGCGGTGTTGCCCTCGACGCGCAGGCGGGTGCGGAGGCGGTCGACCAGCTGCTGGGTGGGAGCCACGCCGATGTCGGCGGTGATGAGGGTGTCCTCGATGGACTCCCAGGTGTCCTCGTCGAGCCGGTCACGGCTCAGCAGGGCCAGCAGGCCGCGGCCCAGGGTCCCCTGGGAGCGGGAGAGCCGCTGGCGAAGGCGGACCAGCCGGCTGGCGGTGCCCTCCGGGCGTTCGAGGGCCGGCGCCTCGGGCTCGACCTCGACCGGTGGCGCGGTCTCGACGTCCGGCGCGGTGGGAGGCGCCTCGGTCGTGGGCGCCTCGGTCGTCGGGGTCTCCGGCGGCGCGATGACGTCGGTGCCCCCGGCCGGGGGCACGCCCTTGCGTCGGCGACCCGACGTGACGAGCCCGACGAGCGTGAGCACGCCGACGACGGCGATGCCGATGATCAGATACAGCCAGTCACCCATGGGGCAATCCAACCAGACGGTGCGGACGCCCTCAGGCGCGGATGTCCTCGTACTCGCCGATGGTCGGCAGGGCGTCGACGCCCTTGCGCATGGCGCTGCCCACCTGGGGCACGACCGGGACGTCCTCGCCGCGGTGCGGGAAGGCGACGTACACGACGACGGCGGCGGCCGCGACGAGCACGACCAGCATCACCAGGGTGATCACGAGCATGGATTCAACTCCCGAGTACGGCGGACCTGACTGCCAGCGTGGCACAGCGCGGCGCCGATCCCCATTCGGGACCGGGCGTCGACGTGTCGGCCCCGGTCAGGGGCGGAGCAGCGGCTCGACGGCGGCGCGGACGGCGTCGGGCATCGGCACGACGGGTCGCTGTCCGGCGCCGTGCTCGTTGTCGACGTAGACGTGCACGAAGCGCCCCTCGGCGGCGGCCTCGTCGGAGTCGCCCTGGAAGAGGCCGATCCGGTAGACGATCGAGGACGTGCCCACCTTGTCGACGACGAGTCCCGTCTCGATGGGCTCGGGGAACCCGATCTCGCGGAAGTAGCGGCACGACGTCTCGGCCACCACGCCGATCTGCGGCAGGTGCCGCACGTTGGTGCCGGTCGCCTCGAAGAGGTGCGCATTGACCGCGGTGTCGAAGAGCTCGTAGTAGGTCGCGTTGTTGAGGTGGCCGTAGGCGTCGTCGTCGCGCCAGCGCGTGGTCACGGTGCGCCACGCGACGTAGTCGGCACGGGTCGGCAGGGGGGCTCGTTCGCTCACGGCCGCCACCCTAGGACCCGGCCGACGCTCAGGCGCTCGCGGCCCGTTCGAGGCGCTGCGAGATCACCGCGGAGACGCCGTCGCCGCGCATGGTCACGCCGTAGAGCGCGTCACCGACCTCCATCGTGCGCTTCTGGTGGGTGATGACGAGCAGCTGGGAGTTCTCGCGCAGCTCCTCGTAGATCTGGAGCAGCCGGCCCAGGTTCGTGTCGTCGAGGGCGGCCTCGACCTCGTCGAGGATGTAGAACGGCGAGGGCCGGGCCTTGAAGAGCGCCACCAGGAAGGCCACCGCCACCAGGGAGCGCTCGCCGCCCGAGAGCAGCGAGAGGCGCTTGACCTTCTTGCCCGGCGGACGTGCCTCCACCTCGACGCCCGTGGTGAGCATGTCGGTGGGGTCGGTGAGGACCAGGCGCCCCTCACCGCCGGGGAACAGCCGCGCGAACGTCGCGTCGAAGGCCTTGGAGACGTCGGCGTACGCCTCGGTGAAGACCTGCTCGACGCGCTGGTCGACCTCGCGGACGATGTCGAGGAGGTCCTTGCGGGTGCGCCGCACGTCCTCGAGCTGCTCGGTGAGGAACTTGTGCCGCTCCTCCATCGCCGTGAACTCCTCCAGCGCGAGCGGGTTGACCCGACCGAGCATGGCGAGCTGGCGCTCGGCGGCCTTGAGCCGCTTCTGCTGCTCCTCGCGGACGAACGGCACCGGCGCCGGCGTCTCCTCCCCCTCGGGCACCTCGCCGCTGAAGGGCACCAGGGTGTCGGGGCCGTAGTCGGCGACGAGGCCGTCGACGTCCATGCCGAGCTCCTCGAGGGCGCGTTCCTCGAGCTGCTCGATGCGCATCCGCTGCTGGGTGCGGGCCATCTCGTCGCGGTGCACGGAGTTGACCAGCTCGTCGTGCTCGCGACCCAGGTCGCGGAGCGTGGTGCGTACGGCGAGGAGCTGCTGCTCGCGCTCCTGCCGGGACTGCTCGACCTCGGCCCGGCGGTCGGCGGCCAGCATCACCGAGCGCTCGAGCGCGTGCAGCACGACGCCGACGGCGGAGACCACCGCCTCGGCGGCCCGGCCCTCGCGGACCAGCCGCTCGCGTCGCTCGGCCGCACGGGCGCGGGACTCGCGCTCCGCGCGGGCGGCCCGGGCGAGGGAGTCGGCGCGACCGTGCAGGGCCCGGGCTCGTTCCTCCGCCGTGCGGAGCGACAGCCGGGCATCCATCTCGCCCTGCCGCGCCGCGCGGGCGGCCTCGACGAGGCGCTCGCGCTCGGTGGCGTCCGGCTCCTCGTCGGGGGCGTCCTCGGCGGTGGAGAGCCGGGTCTCGAGCTCGCTCAGGCCGGCCAGGTCCTTCTCGCGGGCCTCGTGGGCCGTGGCGATGGACCGTTCGAGGCGCTCGGCCTCGCCGCGTGCCGAGCGGGCGAGCGAGCCGTACTGCCCCAGCTCCTCGGCGACCGCGGCGAGGGTCGCGTCGGACTCGTGGAGCTTGGCCAGGGCGACGTCGGCCCGCTTGAGCGCGTCGTGGCGCTCGGCCTCCAGACCTGAGATGACGAACCCGAGCCGCTCGGTGCTCGCGGTGGCCTCCCCCAGCGCCAGGGTGGCCTCGTCGACGGCGGCCTGGACCTCGAGCAGGCTGGGCTGGCTGGAGGACCCGCCGGCGGCGTAGTGGACGCCCATCAGGTCACCGTCGAGGGTGACCACGGTGAGCTCGGGCAGGTCGGCGACGAGGGCGCGGGCGGCGGCGAGGTCCTCGACCACGGCGACCCGCTCCAGCAGCCGGGTGAGTGCCCCGGAGAGGTCGTCGGGGGCCTCGACAACGTCGACGGCGTACGTCGCGCCGTCCGGGAGGGCGGGCCAGTCGCGGTTCCGGGGCGGGGCACCGCCGAGGAGCAGTCCGGCCCGGCCGAGGTCGTCGTCCTTGAGGTGCCTGATGGCATCGACCGCGGCATCGGCGCCGGTGACCACGACCGCGTCGGCCGCCGAGCCGAGGGCCGCGGCGACAGCGGTCTCGTGCCCGGCCCGCACCGACAGCACGGCGGCCACGGAGCCGAGCAGCCCGGAGACGGTGTCGGTGGCGGCGAGCAGGGCGCCGGCGCCGTCCTTGCGGTTGAGGCCGATCTCGAGGGCGTCGCGCCGGGCGACGAGCCCGGCCCGGTCGCGGTCGGCCTGCTGGGCCTCGTCACGGGCGCGGGCCAACCGCTCGTCGATGTCGTCGAGCGCCTCGACCGCGGCCTCGTGCTCGGCGTCGAGCCCCTCCTCGCCGGCGTCGAGGCCGGCCACCCGGGTCTCGAGGGACGTGAAGTCGCGCTGGGCGCGGTCGGCGCGGGTGACGGCCTCCTCGCGGGCCGCCTCGAGGCGACCGATCTCGTCGTCCGCGGCGGCGGCCCGGGACCTGAGTGCGTTGACCTGCCCGTGCAGGCGGGCCAGGCCCTCGCGGCGGTCGGCGGCGGCGCGCTGGAGCCCGGCGATCCGGCGGTCCTCCTCGGCGGCGGCGTCCTCGGCGGCACGACGTACGGACACCGCGGACTCCAGGGCGACGCGCTGCTGCTCGACCTCGGCCCCGATCTGGGCCTCCTCCTGGCGCACCCGCTCGGCGTCCGCCTCGAGCCGGTCGGGGTCGCGCCCGGAGTCGACGGAGTCGTCGGCGGCACCGGCCGCGTTGCGCATCCGCTCCCCGGCCAGCGACTGGGTCCCTCGCAGCCGCTCCTTGAGCCCGGACAGGGCGAACCACGTCTCCTGCGCGGCGGACAGCGCCGGCAGGTCCTCGCGCAGGGCCGCCTCGAGCTGGGCCTCGCGCTCACGGCTGCGGGCCAGCTCGGCCTCGACCTGCTCGCGCCGCTCGACCAGCACGGTCTCGTCGGCCATCTCCTGCTCGAGCGCGGTGCGGGCGGTGACCAGGTCGTCGGCGACCAGCCGGGCCCGGGCATCACGCACGTCGGCCTGCACGGTGGCGGCCTTGCGGGCGACCTCCGCCTGGCGTCCCAACGGCTTGAGCTGGCGCCGGATCTCGGTGAGCAGGTCGCCGAGACGGGTGAGGTTGCCCTCGGTGGAGTCGAGCTTGCGGAGCGCCTTCTCCTTGCGCTTGCGGTGCTTGAGGACGCCCGCGGCCTCCTCGATGAAGCCGCGCCGGTCCTCCGGCGTCGCGTGCAGGATCGTGTCGAGCTGGCCCTGGCCGACGATCACGTGCATCTCGCGACCGATGCCGGAGTCGCTGAGCAGCTCCTGCACGTCGAGCAGTMGGCACGAGCTCCCGTTGATGGCGTACTCGGAGCCGCCGTTGCGGAACATGGTGCGACTGATCGTCACCTCGGAGTAGTCGATCGGCAGCGCACCGTCGGAGTTGTCGATCGTCAGCTGCACCTCGGCGCGGCCCAGCGGCGGCCGACCGGACGTACCGGCGAAGATGACGTCCTCCATCTTGCCGCCGCGCAGGGACTTGGCGCCCTGCTCACCCATCACCCAGGCGAGCGCGTCGACGACGTTGGACTTGCCGGAGCCGTTGGGGCCCACGATGCAGGTGATGCCCGGCTCGAGCTGGAGCGTCGTGGAGGAGGCGAAGGACTTGAAGCCCTTGAGCGTCAGGCTCTTGAGGTACAACGTGCTCCCCTGGCTCTGGTCGTCGGCGCGCGGTCGGGTGGTACGGCGATCGCGGCATCCTCTCAGACACCGGGGGAAGCGACGGCCACCTCACACTATGCGGCGGCGCGCGCTCGATCGGGGACCTCACCGCCGCCGCGGCTCCCTGAAGCTCGCGTCAGAGGGCGAGCCGGCTGACGCTCGCGTCAGAGGGCGAGCCGGATGTGGCGTCGCTTGCTCACGGCGAGGTCGATCCGGTGCGTGCCGACCTTGCCCGCGCCGTGGAGCCGGAAGGTGCCGCCGCGCACGCGGGCCCTGTCGGTGGTCGTCGCCTTCTCGAGGAGGCGGACGACGCTGCCGGCCCTGGCGGTCGTCCGACAGACCACCAGCCAGCCGCCGCCGCGCCGGGTGACCTTGCAGGCCGAGATCGGCGCCATGGGCACGGCGGCGGCACTCCCCGCGAAGCCGGTGGGCGGCACCAGCACCACCTGCAGCAGGTGCAACCGCGCCCGGGGCTTCCAGCTCACGGTGAACCTCCCGTCGCGGTCGGTCCGGTTCTGGCCGACCGTGGTCCAGGGGTCGCCCGCGGCGGCGCGGGCCTGCAGCTGGACCTGCGCCCCGGCCAGCGAGGCGGCGACGGTCAGGTCGTCGACGGGGCGTCCGACGCGCCCGGTCACCCGTGGCGGCAGGGGGGCGCGGGTGGGCTTGGGCGGTGTCACCTTGATGACCGTGGCCTGCAGGGAGCCGGGAGCATAGGTGACCGATCCGGTGGCCGGCGCGGGTCCCGCGGCGGAGGCCACCGTGAACGTGCGCTGCGCCCGCTCCGTGGCCCCGGAGGCGAGGATCGCCTCGACGGTGGCGGTGTAGGTCCCGGCACCGAGGACGAAGCCGGCCCTCCAGCCGCCGAACGCGTCGACCCTGGCGGCCACGGCGACGTGGTCGATGGTCACCGTCACGCCGCTGACGGCGTCGGGCCGCGAGCCGGTGAGTCCCGCGGTGAGCGACGCCGGGTCGGCAACCACCGTGCAGCTCTCACCCGTGGCCGACGCCATCTTGTACAGGCTCCCGTAGGGCGCGCAGGTGGCGTCGGCCCCGATGCCGAAGCTGCGCAGCCGGACCCCGGAGCGGGACAGGTTGCCGAGGAGCGTGTCGTCGATGGCCGACTGCCCGTCGGAGAGGAACATGACCCACTTCGGTCCCGCCGGGGCGGTCGCCAGCGTGGACAGCGCCACGGAGACTGCACTGTTGAAGGCGGTCCCGGCACCGCTGCCGCCGAGGTCCGTGGGGTCGTAGAGCCCGATCCGGTCGCGGACGACGCTGGTGGCCACGGTGCTGATGCGGGGACGCGCATCGCCGCCGGTGTAGCCGGGCGGCAGGAACGTCGTCGTACCGACCGGATCGAGGTCGGCCACGGCGGCGTCGTTGGCGAACGCCACCAGGCCCACCTGGAGCCCGCTCGTGGTGGCCAGGCTGGAGTTGAGGGCCTCGACCCCGGCGATCTCGCAGTCGAGGATGTCCCCCGTGCTGCCGTCGCCGTTGAGGTCGTCCTCCAGGCCGACACCGCCGTTGCCGGAGCAGTCGGTCCGGTCCGGGGACGCGGTGGACTTCGTGGCGTCGAAGACGTACAGCACGGTCGTGACCTCCCCGGGCGCCACGCCGACACTGCCGGTGAGGTCCACGGTGCCGGCGAGGGGAGTGACCGGAGCGTCGATGCTCACCGCCGCCGAGGCCGGCTGGGACCCGACGACCAGCAACGACAACGACGCGGCCACCAGTCCCACGGTCGTGGCCGCGGCCAGGGTTCGACGGCGGGCGAAGGTAGTGACGGGCTGCATGGGAGGACGATCCCGGTGGGGCGTACCCCAAGATGACGAGGCCGCAACGGAATCATCAATCCTGGGTAGCAACCTCACCCCTGGGGGCTAGYCGCCCCCGGAGGTCCTGGCACGTTCGGACCAGTTCTTTACCTGGGGGCGGGCACGGATCAGGCGTGGTCGAGGGCGTCGCGCAGGGCGGCGAGCACGAGCAGCACCGCGTCCGGGCGGGCGTTGTGGCCCATCAGCCCGATCCGCCACACGGACGCGGCGTACTCCCCCGCCCCCGCACCGATCTCGAGGTCGTGGGTCTCGAGGAGGTAGCGGCGGACGGCGGCCGAGTCGACACCTTCGGGGACCTTGACGGTGGTGAGCTCGGGCAGCCGGTGCCCCTCGGCGGCGAACAGCTCGAGCCCGAGCTCGGCCAGACCGGCGTGCAGCTGGGCGCCGGCCGCCTCGTGTCGGGCCCAGACGGCCTCCCGGCCCTCCTCGAGCACCCGGGTCAACCCTCCGTGCAGGCTGGCGACCATCGCCGTGGGAGCCGTGTGGTGGTAGGTCCGCTGGCCCTTGCCGGCGGCCTCGCCGACGTAGCCGCCGAGCATGCCCAGGTCGAGGTACCACGAGCGCGGCTTCTCGACCCGTCGCTCGAAGGCACGGTCGTTGATGGTGAAGGGGGCCAGGCCAGGGGCGACGCCGAGGCACTTCTGGGTGCCGGCATAGCCGACGTCGACGCCCCACGCGTCGGCCTCGAGCTCGATGCCGCCAATGCTGGTGACGGCGTCGGCGACCAGGAGGGCGTCGCCCTTGCCGGCCCCCAGCGCGGCGATGTCCGAGCGGACGCCGGTGGAGGTCTCGGCGTGCACGGCGGCGATGATCGCCGGGCTGGGGTGCGCGTCCAGGACACGCTGCACGTCGACCGGCTGCCCCCACTCGTGCTCGACGGGCACGACGGTCGCACCGCACCGGGCCGCCACGTCGCACATCCGCTGGCCGAACAGCCCGTTGACGGCGACCACCACGACGTCACCGTCGTGGACGGTGTTGACGAAGGCGGCCTCCATGCCGGCGCTGCCGGTGGCGCTCAACGGCAGGGTGCGCGAGCTGGTCGTGCCCCACACCGTGCGGAGCATCTCGCACGTCTCGTCCATGATGCGCAGGAACTCCGGGTCCAGGTGCCCCAGCAACGGCCGGGCCAGGGCTGCGGTCGCCTCCGGGTAGGGGTTGGAGGGTCCGGGGCCGAAGAGGTGCCGTTCGCGGATCATGGGACCCAAACTAGAGGACGCCCGGTCCTAGAGGATGGCACCCGGGTTGAGGATGCCCGCCGGGTCCAGCGCGTCCTTGACGCGGCGGGTCAGCGCCATCACGTCGTCGCCGAGCTGCGCGGGCAGGGCCGCCTTCTTGGTGCGGCCCACGCCGTGCTCGCCGGTGATCGTGCCGCCGAGGCCGATCGCCGCGTGCATGATCTCGTCGAAGGCCGCGAGGGCCCGTAGCCGGGCGTCGTCGTCACCGCGCGGCACGACGATGAGCGGGTGGGTGTTGCCGTCGCCGGCGTGCGCGACCACCGGGATCAGCAGGTCGTGCCGGGCGGCGACCCGCGCGACGGCCTCGACGAGCTCGGGCAGGCGCGGCACCGGTACGCCGACGTCCTCGAGCATGAGCTCCCCCAGCGGCTCGACCGCGGGGATCACCATCCGCCGGGCCTGCACGAAGAGCTCGCCCTCGTCGGGGTCGTCGGTGACGAACACGTCGGAGGAGCCCGCTGCCTCGCAGGCGACCCGCATCGCGTCCACCTCCGCGGCGCACGCCGTACCGGGCGCGTCGCTCTGCGCGACGAGCAGTGCGCCGGCGTCGGTGTCGAGCCCCATGGGCCGGAACGACTCGACGGCGCGGATGGACGGCCGGTCCATCAGCTCGAGCATCGAGGGCCGCAGCTGCCGGCGGATCGCGACGACCGCCTCGGCGGCCGCCGTCATCGTGGGGAAAGCCGCGACCATCGTGGACCCGACGGGCTGCGTCGGCACGAGGCGCAGGATCGCCCGTGTGACGATGCCCAGCGTCCCCTCGCTGCCGACGAACAGCTTGAGCAGCGGTAGCCCGGCCACGTCCTTGATCCGCCTGCCGCCCAGCGTGACCAGGGTGCCGTCGGCGAGCACGACGTCGAGGCCGAGGACGTAGTCGGTGGTGACGCCGTACTTCACGCAGCACAGGCCGCCGGCGTTGGTGGCCACGTTGCCGCCGATCGAGCAGATCTCGTACGACGACGGGTCCGGCGGGTACCAGAGCCCGTGCGCGGCGGCGGCGGCCTTGACGTCCTTGTTGAGTGCGCCCGGCTCGACGACCGCGACCTGGCAGGCGTCGTCCACCTCGATCCCGGTCATCCGTTCCAGGCTGAGCACGATGCCTCCGTCGACGGCGCTGGACCCGCCCGACAGGCCGGTCCCGGCGCCACGGGGCACCACGGGGATCCCGTGCTCGGCGGCCCAGCGCACGGCCGTCTTCACCTGGGCGGCGTCCTCGGCCCGGACAACGGCGAGCGGGACCCCAGCGTGCGGGTCCTGGGACCGGTCCCAGCGGTACTTCTCAGTGCGCGCCGCATCGGTCACCACCACCCCGTCGGGCAGCGCAGCGACCAGCACGGCCAGCGGCCCGGACGGGTCTTCGGTGCGGACGGCGGCCATGGCGCCATGCAACCACGTCCGGCAACCTCCTGTCGGCGAGCGGCGAGCAGGCACCGACTCAGGGCAGGGCACCCCAGATCCCGCTGAGGTCGGCGAACCAGAGCCGGTCGTCCGTGACGCACCACCCGGCCCACTTCTGGTTGTGACCGAGGCGCGCGGCCCGGAGCCGGCCCGGTGGACCAGGGAGCATGCTCCAGCCGTGGGCGTGCTGCAGCCACAGCTGGACCCCCTGCTCCTCCTGCACCACGAGGCTCAACCGTCCGCCCCAGTCCGGGTGCGCCGACTCGTACGGCGGACCGTCGACGTGGGCGATCGTGACCATCGGATGCGCGACGTCCAGCCGCACGCGGGGTGCCGCCAGGCGGGTGCCGGCATGGGAGAACACGACCGGCTCCCCGTTGCGGTGACCGGCGAGCACCGGTTCCCAGCGGGAGTAGGAGTCGGTGAACGCGTCGGGTGACTCGTCCAGCACGACTCGCTCCCACTCCTCGCCGGCGTAGCGCCAGGCCTGGGGTGCACGGTCCCCGCCGGGTGYGTCCGCGACCGGGCCGCCGACGAGCAGCCCGATCTCCGCTCCGGCGACCGTCAGGGCACCAGCGACGTGGGGTGCGCCGTCGCCGAGCCAGACCCCACCTGTCGGCGACTCGCCGCCGGGCTCGTAGGCGAACAGCTGCCCGTCCGCCCGAAGGGTCAGCGTGCAGGGATCCTCGTCACCGCACACCTCCCAGGCCCGCACGGGTGGCTCATCGGGAGAGTCGGTGAGCAGCGACTCCGTGTCATCGCCGGGGAAAGATCGCGGCGGGGTCCCGCAGATCCACTGGGCGTCGAGCTCGGGGACCATGGCCGACCACACCGGTGCGGTCCCCCCGCCGAGTTGCCGCTCGACCCGGCCGTCGGCACTCACCCCCGCGACGTATGCCGCCTCCTCGACCTGCCCGGTGACCAGGATGCCCCGGCCGTACGGCGTGCGGTTCACCAGGCCGTGGGCTCGTGCGCCGTCGAGGTCGACCTGCCGCCACTCGATCATGCGGTGATCCAACCACTCATCCCGCCGCGCGCGTCGTCTCCTCGTCGGCGTGCGCGATGTTCGCGAGCTGGCGCCACACCAGTGCGAGCGTGAGCCCCGAGCCGATGAAGGCGAACCACCACGGCGCCGTGACGCCCCACCGGTGCGCGATCAGCCCGCCGAGCAGCGAGCCGAGCAGCATGCCGCCCATCACGCAGAGCATGTAGACGGATCCGACCCGACCCTGGAACTCGGTGGGCACCGCCCGCTGCCGCACCGCCTGCGAGAGCGTCCCCCAGATGAAGGCGTAGGCACCGAAGAAGAACATCAGCGGGTACGCCGCCCACGGCGACGTGGTGAGCGCCATCGCGAGGTGGAACACCACCTCGCACGCGAGGACCGAGCGCATCAGGGTGGCGAGCGGGACCCGCTTCTCCACCCGCCCGTACGCCGACGTCCCGAGCAGCCCGCCGAGCGCCGCCGCCGTGGTGAGCAGGCCGAAGCCGGCCTCGTCCATGCCGACCCGCTCCAGCGACCACAGCACCAGCACCGACCACGGGGCCGCCCACGTGATGTTGAAGGCCACGATCACCAGGGCGAGGGTCCGCACCGGCCTGTTGCCGGCGAGCCAGCGCACGCCCTCGGCGATGTCCTGGCGGACGTGGGTCTCGACGTGCGCGCGCACCGCGCCACGCGGCGTACCGATGCGGGAGACCAGGACGACGCCGAGGGCGACGCAGACGGTCTGGATCATGAACGGCAGCGCCATCCCCGCCGCGAAGATCACCGCCCCCAGGGCCGGCCCGACGAGCTGGTTCGCGGTGAGGAAGCCCACCTGGATGCGGGCGTTGGCGATCCCGAGGTCCGGCTTGTCGACGAGCATCGGCAGCAGGGTGCCGGTGGAGGAGTCCGCGAACACCTCGGCCAGCCCGACGAGGAACATCGCGCCCATGACCATCCAGATGTTGACGTGCCCGGTGAGGATCACGCCGCAGAGGCCCGCCAGTACCACGGCACGCGCGGCGTCCATCACCATCACCAGCAGCCGCCGGTCGAGTCGGTCGGCCAGAGCCCCGGCGACCAGCCCGAAGACCAGCCACGGCAGCTGGAAGGCCATCGCCGATGCGGCCACCAGCACCGGGTTGCGGGTCTGGGAGGCGACCAGCAGCGGACCGGCCGCCATCATCAGGCCGTCGCCGAGGTTGGTGGTCCACGACGAGGCGACCAGCCAGCGGAAGGAGGTCCCCAGCCGCTGGGGGAAGACCGTCTCGACGACGCGGCTGGCGGGGCTCACAAGGACAGGAGCCTAGTCGCGCCAGGCACCCACCCCAACGGGTTATCCACCCTTCCGCGCACGCCCGGTCGCAGTGACACTGACCGGGGCCGGAGGGGCCGGCCGACATCAGTCAAGGGAGACTCGATGATCCGCACCACAGGAGTCGTCGCCACCGCCGCCATCGCCCTGCTCGTGCCCGTCGGCAGCGCCGACGCGACACTGCCGGGGACCGCCGAGCGAGGCACGTCCATCGCCGGCACGTGGAAGGGCGGGGTGTACGGCGACAACGGCGGCGCCGCCGGCTACTCGGCCAAGGTGACCCTCAGGAAGAACGACCGCGGCCGGTGGGTCGGGCGGGTCGCCTACCCGGGCACCTGCTCGGGACGATGGGCGTTCAAGGGCAGGTCAGGTGGCTCGTTCCGTTTTCGCGAGCGGATCACCGACGACCCCGCGGGCGGCGAGACCTGTGTCTCCCCCGTCAACGTGAGGACGCGACGCGAGGGTGCCAAGCTGCGCGTCACGTGGACGGAGCCGCGCAGCGGCGACAGCGCGACGATGCTCGCCAAGCGGGCCTGAGGGACCCGGTGGTCTCCCTCAGGCCGGGAGCATCTCCGGGTCGAGGGCGGCCGCCGTCCGCGCGCCCTGGAGGCGTGCTTCGAGCTGGTCGTTCTCGGCCTGCAGCCGGAGGACCAGGTTCTCCAGCTCGGTGACGCGCGTGCGCAGCCGACGGTTGTCGGACGCGAGGCGGACGGACGTGCGGGGGTCGCCGGCCAGGTGGCCGATCAACGCCTTGGCCATGGATCAGCCCTTTCGGTGGGGATGCCCGGAAGCGGGCCATCTACAAGAGTCCCACCGCGCTGGCGGACGGTCAACGGGCACCGGCGCGGCGCGGCGTACGACCGGGTGAGGCGCGCGGAGGGCGCTGGCACTGCGGACAGAAGTACGACGACCGGTTCATGAAGGCCACGCGGCGGATCGGCGTCCCGCACCGCTCGCACGGCTCCCCCTCGCGGCCGTAGGCGTGCAGCGACCGTTCGAAGTAGCCGGACTCGCCGTTGACGTTGACGTAGAGCGCGTCGAAGGACGTGCCGCCCTGGGCCAGCGCGTCGGTCATCACGTCGCGGGCGTGGCCGATGAGCTCACGGACCTGGGCGGCGGCGAGCCGCTCGCCCGGGCGCTCGCCGTGGATGCGGGTGCGCCAGAGCGCCTCGTCGGCGTAGATGTTTCCGACCCCCGAGACGAGGGACTGGTCGAGCAGCTGGCGCTTGATCGCGCTGGCGCGCCGACGGACGCGGCGCACGAAGTCGGCCTCGTCGAACTCCGGGTCGAGCGGGTCGCGGCCGATGTGGGCGATCTCGGTCGGCAGGTGCGCACCCCCGTCGGAGACCAGCAACCCACCGAACATCCGCTGGTCCACGAAGCGCATCTCGAGCGGCCCGTCCTCGGTGGCCAGCTCGAACCGCACCCGCAGGTGCCGCTCGTCCGGGGCGCCGGGGTGGTGGAGCAGCATCTGGCCGCTCATGCCGAGATGGCCCAGCAGCGCGTCCCCGGGCCGGTCGCCGTCGCCGTCGAGGGCGAGCCAGAAGTACTTGCCGCGGCGTCGGACGGCCTCGATCCGGCGGTCCACCAGGGCGGCCACGAACCCGTCGCTCCCCCGCGGGTCGCGGCGCAGCGGGCGCGGGTGCAGGACCTCGACGCCGACGATGCGGCTTCCGGTCACGTGGCGCTGGAGGCCGGCACGGACGACCTCGACCTCGGGCAGCTCAGGCACGGGACGGCGTCAGGGCTGCGTGACGAGCTCGGGGTGGGCCTCGGTCAGCTCGCCGTAGGCGGTCTTGGCCGCACCCTGCTCGGCTTCCTTCTTGGAGCGGCCGGTACCACGGCCGTAGAGCTCCTCGCCGACCCGGACCCGGGCGACGAAGGTCTTCATGTGGTCGGGACCGTCGTCCTCGATGACGTACTCCGGCACGCCGAGGCCGAGGGTGGCCGACAGCTCCTGGAGGGAGGTCTTCCAGTCGAGGCCGGCGCCCATGGACGCGGCCTCCTCCATGAGCGGGTCGAACAGGCGGTGCACGACGTCGGCCGAGGCCTCGATGCCGCCGGAGAGGTGGATGGCCCCGATGACCGCCTCGACGGTGTCGGACAGGATCGAGGCCTTGTCACGACCACCGGTGGTCTCCTCGCCGCGGCCCAGCTTGATGTGCCGGCCGAGGTCGAGGTCGCGGGCCACGCCCGCGAGTGCGCGCGCGTTGACGACCGCGGCGCGCAGCTTGGCCAACCGTCCCTCGGAGAGGTCCGGGTGGGTGGTGTAGAGCGTCTCGGTCACGACGACCCCCAGCACCGAGTCGCCCAGGAACTCCAGGCGCTCGTTGGTGGGGATGCCGCCGTTCTCGTACGCGAACGACCGGTGCGTCAGGGCGCGGTCGAGCAACCCGGGATCCAGGATCGGATCTCCGAGCGCTCGGCGCAGGTCGTCGGTGGTCAGCGAACCGTCAGCTCTGGTGAGAGCTGGTCTCAGAGGACCTGGCGACGGTCGGCGCGGGCGCCGTACTGACCGCACGTGCCGCACGCGCGGTGCGGGAGGTGCTTGGCACCGCAGGCGGGGTTGGCGCAGGTCACCAGGGTGGGGGCCACGGCCTTCCACTGCGACCGGCGGTGGCGCGTGTTGCTTCGCGACATCTTCCGCTTCGGGACAGCCACTGTTATCTCCTGTTTTACATCGGCCGGACGTACGTCCGGTTGGTCAGTCTGTGGTGGTGCTCGGGTCCTGCGTCAGGGCGGTGAGCCCGGCCCAGCGCGGGTCGATCGGTTCCTCGTGCGAGTGCTCGGGGTCATCGGCCAGTCGTGCACCACACTCGGCGCACAGTCCGGGACAGTCGTCCTCGCACAACGGGGTGAACGGTAGTGCGAGCACCACCGCGTCCCGCAGCAGGGGTTCGAGGTCGAGCAGGTCGTCCTCGAGCCGACTGGTCTCGTCGTCGAGGTCGTGGTCGTCGTGCGCCACGGCCTTGTCGTGCTGGTCGGCGTACACGAACAGCTCCTGCAGCGTCACGTCGACCTCGTCGTCGATCCGCTCCAGGCACCGTGCGCACTCACCCTCGAGCACGGCGGTTGCCGTGCCCGAGACCAGCACTCCCTCCATGACCGCCTCGAGGCGCAGGTCCAGCTGGACCGGCGACCCCTCGGGGACACCGAGGACTTCGATACCCAGCTCTGCCGGTGCCGGCACCGTGATGCTCACGTCCCGCTGGGACCCCGGGCGGCGGCCGAGCTCGCGTGTATCGAGCACGAGCGGCGCTCTCGGGTCCAGGCTGGTCATGAAGTCACTTCCGGTGTCCGGACACAAACAGAACCTCGGAATCGTAGCCGCCGCGTGTCGGGTGGAGCAAAACGGCCGGTCCGGAGCGGCCGGTCAGCCCTGCTGCCGCTCGGCCAGCCTGGCGGTCAGCCGCTCCAGCACGAAGTCGGGGACCAGGCCGGACACGTCGCCGCCGAACGTCGCGACCTCCTTGACCAGCGAGGAGGCGAGGAAGGACCACTCCGGGCTGGTGGGCACGAACACCGTCTCGATGGGCGCCAGGGACGAGTTCATCTGGGCCATCTGGAGCTCGTAGTCGAAGTCGCTGACCGCCCGCAGTCCCTTGACGATCGCCCGCACGTCGTGGGCGAGGCAGAAGTCGGTGAGCAGGCCGGTGAAGGAGTCGACGCGGACGTTGTCCCAGCCCGCGCACGCCTCGGTGAGCATGGCGATGCGCTCGTCGGCGGAGAAGAGGCGGGTCTTGGRGGCGTTGACCCCGACCGCGACGACCACCTCGTCGAAGAGGCCGGCGGCCCGCTCGACGATGTCGAGGTGGCCGTTGGTCACGGGGTCGAAGGACCCGGGGCACACGGCGCGGTGCAGCGGCATGATCAGCCCTCCGTCGGCGCTGGGGTCGGGTCGGGACCGGGGTCCCGCGAGGCGCGGTGACCGTACCAAAGCATCGTCTCGCCGTACCTCTTCGACCGCTCCCCCGCCAGCCCGTCTGGCCAGGCGAGCGCGGGTCCGCGCGACGCGCGCTCCACGACCACCAGCGCCCCCGGCACCAGCCAGTGGCCCTCGACGAGCGCGGCCAGGACCGCGACCACCTCGTCGTCGTGCAGCGGGTAGGGCGGGTCCATGAAGACCACGTCGTACGGCGCCGACGGCGGCTTGCGGAGCACCGCGGCCACCGTCTGGGCCAGCACGTCGGCGCGCGCGAAACCGAGGGTGGTCGCGTTGCGGGCGATGAGCGCGGCCGTACGCCGATCCTGCTCCACCAGCGTCACCACCCCGGCGCCCCGCGACCAGGCCTCCAGCCCGACGGCGCCGGAGCCCGCGTAGAGGTCGAGGAAGCGGAGCCCGTCGAGCGATCCGCACCACGCCTCGACGGCCGAGAAGAGCGCCTCGCGCACCCGGTCGCTGGTCGGACGGGTCTGTGAGCCCCGCGGTGTCGCCAGCCGGCGTCCCCCGGCACTACCCCCGATGATCCGCGTCACGACTTCTCCAGGAACCCTGACGCGCTGGAGAGCTCGACGGCCCGGACGGCGGCGGCGAGGTCGGGGGTGGCGGCGAGCTGGGGGTCGGCGGCCAGCAGCGACTCGGCCGCGTCCCGGGCCCGGTCGATGGTGGCCGCGTCGCGCAGCACGCGCAGGCTCACGAGGCTGGAGCGGAAGCCGGACTGGTTGGCGCCCAGGACGTCGCCCTCGCGGCGCTGCTCGAGGTCGATGCGGCTGAGCTCGAAGCCGTCCGTCGTCGACGCCACGGCATCGAGGCGCTCGCGGGCCGGCGAGCCCGCCTCGGCGCCCGAGACCAGCAGGCACAGGCCCGGCAGCCCGCCACGTCCGACGCGTCCACGCAGCTGGTGGAGCTGGGAGACGCCGAAACGGTCGGCGTCGAGGAGCACCATCGTGGTGGCGTTGTGGACGTCGACGCCCACCTCGATGACGGTGGTGGAGATGAGCACGTCGATGTCCCCGGCAGCGAAGGCCCGCATGGTGCGGTCCTTCTCGTCGGCCGGCAGCCGCCCGTGGAGCACGGCGACCCGCAGGCCCGCCAGCGGTCCCGCGGTGAGGTCGGCGTGGACGTCCTCGACGGCGGCGAGCCTGCGACGCGACGCGACGACCTCGCCGTCCTCGTCGACGTCGAGCTGGTCGCTCTCGCCCTCCTCCTGGGTGTCACCGCTGATGCGCGGGCACACGACATACGCCTGGTGACCGGCCTCGACCTCCTCGCGGACGCGCTGCCAGACCCGCGAGATCCAGGACGGCTGCTCGGCGAGGGGCACGACGTTGGTCTGGATGGGCGCCCGCCCGGCCGGCAGCTCGGACAGCACCGAGGTCTCGAGGTCCCCGAAGACGGTCATCGCAACGGTGCGCGGGATGGGCGTCGCCGTCATCACCAGCACGTGGGGCGGGGTGCCGACCTTGTCGGTCAGGGCGGCGCGCTGCTCCACCCCGAACCGGTGCTGCTCGTCGACCACGACGAGGCCCAGGTCGGCGAGCTCCACGGACTGCTCGAGCAGGGCGTGGGTGCCGATCACGATCCCTGCCTCCCCCGACGCCATCTGCTGCAGTGCTCCGTCCCGGGCAGTCTTACCCATCGAGCCCGTGAGCAACACCACCGAAGTGGCGTACGCGGCCCCGCCGAGCATGCCGCCCTGCGCGAGGTCCCCCAGCATGGCGCTGACGGACCGGTGGTGCTGCTGGGCGAGCACCTCGGTGGGTGCCAGCAGCACCGCCTGTCCACCGGAGTCGACCACCCGCAGCATCGCGCGCAGCGCGACGAGGGTCTTGCCCGAGCCGACCTCGCCCTGGAGGAGGCGGTTCATCGGGTGGTCGCGGGCCAGCTCCTCCTCGACGAGCTCGCCGATCTCGCGCTGGCCGGCGGTGAGCTCGAAGGGCAGGCGCGCGTCGAAGGCCTCCAGCAGTCCGCCTCCACCCGTGCGGGACCGGGCCCCCAGGGCCCGTTGCGCGGCGCGCCGCCGGGCCAGCACCAGCTGGAGGACCAGGGCCTCCTCGAAGCGGAACCGCTTCTGGGCGGCGCCGACCTGGGCGTAGTCGTCGGGACGATGGGCCAGGCGCAGCGCCGTCATGATGTCCAGGACGTCGTACTGGCGGCGCAGCTCGGGGGTGAGCACGTCGGGGACCCCGGTGACCAGGTCGAGCGCCATAGCGACGACCCGGATCAGGTCCCAGACGTAGAGCCGGTGGGTCAGCGGGTAGACCGGCAGCAGCTTGGGCAACGAGGCCGCCTCGCCGTCCTCGCCGAACATCAGCTGGTGCGGCTGCTCGAGCTGCCAGGTGTGGTGGAAGAGCTTGGCCTTGCCGGTGAAGAGCCCCCGGCTCCCCGCCCTCATCTCGGCGGCGTTCTTCTCGGCCTGGGCGGCGTACGGGCTGAAGAACGACAGGGTGAAGTCGGGTCCGTTGGTACGGATCCTGACCTCGGTGCGGTACTGCCGCTTCTTGTGGGCGAAGAACTCGGTCACCCGCGAGGAGGCCACCTCGCCCACGACGGACATCATCTGGCCGACAACGGGCTCGGCGACCTCGGAGAGCTCGGTGGAGGTGACGTAGCGGCGGGGCATGTGGTGGAGCAGCTCGCCGATCGTGCCGATGCCGAGGCCCTCCTCGACGAGCTTGCGCTTGGCGTGGCTGCGGCCGAAGACCGCCGCCACCGGTGAGTCCGGGGTGATCGCGACCATCGACTACTCCACGCTCACCAGGACCGGGTAGCGCTCCTGGCCCCCGTCGTAGACCGTGACGTCGATGTGGGGGTGGACCCTCTCGACGTACGCCGCGGCGCGGGACGCCACGTCGGCCCCGCCCTGGCCGGCCACGATCGTCACCAGCTCCCCGCCACCGCCGAGCAGTCGCTCCACGACGTCGCAGGCGACGACGTCCAGGTCGTCGCCGACCACCGCGAAGTCGCCCGCGATCACGCCCAGCACGTCGCCGGGCTCGCACGGTCCGGCCATCGTCATCGCCTGCCGGGCCGCGACGGTGACCGCGCCGTGGCGCGCGTGGCGGGCGGTGGCGGTCATCTCGCGGACGTCCTGGTCGAAGGTCCGCCCGGGCTCGTGCACGGCCAGCGCCGCGAGTCCCTGCACCTGGGCGAGGCTGGGGATCACCTCGACCCGGATCCCGCCCTCCTGCTCGGCGGTGCGGGCCGCGATCTCCGMCACCCGCACGGAGTCGGCGTCGTTGGGCAGCAGCACGACCTCGCTCGCGCCGCACGAGTGGACGGCCTCGAGGAGCTGGCCGGTCGAGGGTCGGCGGCCCGGCCCGCCGAGCACGACCACCGCGCCGGCCTCCTCGAAGAGGTCGGCGAGACCGGGGCCGGCGGCCACCGCGACGACGGCGCGCTGCCGGGTGGTCGGCGGACGGCGGACCTCGGCGACCTGCTCCGCGAAGTGGGTCACCCGCACCCGGTGCGGGCGTCCGGCCTCGATGCCGGCCTCGATCGCCGCACCCACGTCGTCGACGTGGACGTGGACGTTCCACAGGCCACCGCCGCCGACCACGACGAGGCTGTCCCCGAGGGTGTCGAGGACCGCGCGCAGCGGGCCGAGCGCGTCGTCCTCGGCGTCGAGGAGGTACATCACCTCGTAGGCCGGGCCGTCCTCGGTGAGGTGGTCCCCGGCGATGGGGTGCGGCACGGGGATGCGGTGCCCGGTGAGTGCGACGGGCTCGGGTCGTCGTCCCGTCGACACCGTCTCTGCCGCGTCGAGCACGACGCACAACCCGCGTCCCCCGGCGTCGACGACCCCGGCGTCGGCGAGCTGCTGGAGCTGCTCGGGGGTGTGGAGCAGCGCGGCGCGGGCGGCGGCCGCGGCCGCGGCGAAGACGTCACGGGCCCGGGCACCCTCACCGGCGGCGCGCTCGATCGCTGCGTCCGAGGCGGCCCTGGCGACGGTGAGGATGGTGCCCTCCACGGGTCGCCCGACCGCCGCATAGCTCGCGTCGGTCGCCTGCTGCATGGCCTCGGCGACGATACGGGCGCTGCGCTCCCCGGCGGACACCTCCCGCAACCGGGCGGCGTACGCACCGAGCATCTGGCTCAGGATGACCCCGGAGTTGCCGCGGGCACCGAGCAGCGCCCCGCGGGACAGCACGGCGAGCGCGTCGCCGAGCGGCAGGTCGGGCTGCCGGTCGACCGCCTCGCGCAGGGCGTCGCGGGCCGCGGAGACGGTGAGGAACATGTTGGTGCCGGTGTCCCCGTCCGGCACGGGATAGACGTTGAGGGCGTCGATCTCCTCGCGTGCGCCACCGAGCGCGTCGGAGGCGATGTCGACGAAGCGCAGGATCGAGGTGGTCGAGATGCCGTGGGGTACGGTCTCCATCCCTGCGTGCCCTCCCCATGCTTCGGCCCTGTGCTGAACGTCCCGGTGCGAGTGCCACAGGGTAGTGCCACCCGCGTCGTCCACGGCGACCGCTTCGATTTCATGCCATCCGAGTTTGTCGGATAGTCTGGCGCGGTTGCCCGCTGACATCTCCGCGGGCCCCCATGGGAAATCCTCGAACTGATCGGAGTGCACGGTGGCTGCCGTCTGCGACATCTGCGCCAAGAAGCCGGGCTTCGGCAACAACCGTCCTTGGTCGCGCAAGATCACCAAGCGTCGTTTCAACCCGAACATCCAGCGCGTCCGGGCGACCGTCAACGGCACGCCCAAGCGCATGAACGTCTGCACCGGCTGCCTCAAGGCCGGCAAGGTCTCGCGCTGACCCGCTGACACACGTCGTCGAAGGCCCCGTCCCTGCTGGGACGGGGCCTTCGTCGTACCCGGGACCGAGCGCCCGGGCGACGGTCAGAAGTGGGTCCAGCCGGTCGGTCCGTCGTACGCCGCCCCGTCGACCGTGACACCCTCACCGTCGGTGACCGTCCCGACGACGAGCCAGCCCTCGGGAACCGCGGCGCGGTCGGGGAACGTCGCCAGCAGCGCGTGGTCGTCGCCCCCGCCGAGGATGAAGCCGAGGGGGTCTGCGCCCAGGGCCGCGCCCACGGCGGTGAGTGGCTCGGCGATCTCGAAGGCGTCACTGCGCACGTCGATCGCGACCCCGCTCTCCCGGGCGAGGTGGCCGGCCTCGGCCAGCAGTCCGTCGGAGATGTCGATCATGGACGTCGCGCCGGCCTCGGCGGCGACCAGGCCCGCGTCGTACGGCGGCTCGGGACGGCGATAGGCCTCGACCAGCACCCGGGGCGACCGGAACCCGCGACCGAGCACGGCCAGTCCCCCGGCGGCCCACCCCTGGCGCCCGTGGAGGGCCAGCACGTCGCCGGACGCTGCGCCACTGCGCACGACCGGTGCCTGCGTGCACGCGCCGAGGACGGTGACCGCGATGACGACCTCGTCGGCCCGGGTCACGTCACCGCCGACGACGCTCGCGCCGACCAGCGCGGCCTCGGCGGCGAAGCCTCGGGCGAAGTCGAGGGCCCACTGCACCGGGAGATCGGCCGGCATGGCCATCCCGATCGTCAACGAGTGCGCCCGCCCGCCCATCGCGTTGACGTCGGAGAGGTTCTGGGCGGCGGCACGGTGGCCCACGTCCTCGGCGCTGGCCCAGTCACGGCGGAAGTGGCGACCCTCCACCATCAGGTCGGTCGAGACCACCACGTGGCCGTTGCGGATGCGTAGCACGGCGGCGTCGTCCCCGGGCCCGATGAGCACGTGCTCGCCCTGGGCGAAGATGGCCCCGAGCTGCTCGATCAGGCCGAACTCGCCGGCATCGGCGATGGTCGCGTCGGGTGCGTTCGAGGCTGGGGAAGACATGCCTCCCATCACATCAGACGACGCGGTAGGTTGGCCGACGACACATCCGAGAAGCAAGGAGTCCAGATGGTCGTCCAGGCCTACATCCTCATCCAGACCGACGTCGGCAAGGCCGCGGAGGTCGCCGCCGCGATCGCCCAGGTCAAGGGCGTCACCCTCGCCGAGGACGTCACGGGCCCCTACGACGTCATCGTCCGCGCCGAGGCCCGCAACGTCGACGAGCTGGGCAAGCTGGTCGTCTCCAAGGTGCAGAGCCTCGACGGCATCACGCGCACGCTCACGTGCCCCGTCGTCCACATCTGACACCGCAGTCCTCGCGCCCCGCGTCCACCCGGACGCGGGGCGCAGCTGCGCTCGCGCTCTCCCTGTGCCTGCTGGCATCCCTGGCGGGCTGCTCGGACGAGCCTGACCTGCCCGACCTGTCCGAGGGCGACGCCGCCGCCTGCGCCGACCTCGTCGGCGCCCTGCCCGACCGACTCGCCGACGAGCCGATGACGGACAGCGACGACCGCACCGCCTCGTGGGGCGACATCGAGCTGACGTGCGGGGTGGACAGACCCGCCGAGTACGACGAGTACGCGCCGTGCCTGGAGATCCGGCGGGTCGGCTGGTTCGTGCCCGACGCCGAGCTCGAGGACCTCGCCGGCGACGCCACCGCGACGGCGCTGACCGTCACCCCCTACGTCGCCCTGCACGTCCCCGCCGACCAGCGCGACGCCGGGGTGGACCAGATGCTGACCGAGCTGGCGGGTCCGGTGAGGTCCGAGCTGGAGCCGACCGAGCCCTGCCACTGACCGAGCTGACCGGGCCGCCGGACGGCGTGGGGTCGGCTCAGCGCAGGCCGGTGTCGCGCTCCAGCGCGAGGGTGAGGAGCCGGTCGACCAGGGCCGCGTAGTCCACGCCCGACTCGGCCCACATCTGCGGGAACATCGAGGTCGGGGTGAAGCCCGGCATGGTGTTGAGCTCGTTGATGACCAGCGTGTGCTCGGGCGTCACGAAGAAGTCGACGCGCGCCAGCCCCTCGCAGGACAGGGCGTCGAAGGCGCGCACCGCGAGCCGCCGCAGCTCGTGCTCGACGTCGGGCGGCAGGTCGGCCGGCAGGTCGATCTCGGTCTGCTGGTCGGCGAGGTACTTGGCCTCGAAGTCGTAGAACTCGTGGTCGCCGCCCGTGCGGACCTCGGCGGGACGGCTCGTCTCGGGGGCGCCGTCACGGGTGCCCAGCACGCCGCACTCGACCTCGCGTGCCCCCACCATCGCCTGCTCGACCAGCACCTTGGGGTCGTGCTCGAAGGCGAGCTCCAGGCACTCCCCGACCTCGGAGGCGTCGTGGATCTTGCTGATCCCGATGCTCGAGCCACCGCGCGCGGGCTTGGCGAAGGCCGGGAAGCCCAGGCCCTCGACCCGGGCCAGCACGCCGGCGGGGTCGGTCTCCCACTCCCGACGGGTCACGGTGGTGCCGGGGGTGACGGGCAGCCCGGCGGCCGCGAGGACGACCTTCATGAAGGCCTTGTCCATGCCCACCGCGGAGGCGAGCACGCCGGAGCCGACGTAGCGCACGCCGGCCATCTCCAGCATCCCCTGGAGGGTGCCGTCCTCGCCCCACGGACCGTGGAGCAGCGGGAAGACGACGTCGACCTCACCGATGATCTCGGGCACCTGCGCGGCGCGGGTGATGACCAGGTCGGTCTCCCCCTCGGCGCCCAGCATCGCGACCATGGCGCGGCTGCCGTCGACCTCGGGGAGGTCCGCGCCGTTGATCGCGAGTCGCGCCGGGTCGTCGGCCTCGAGCACCCAGCGTCCGTCGGTGGCGATGCCCACGGGCACCACGTCGTACCGGTCGCGATCGATGGCCGCGAGCACGCTGCCGGCGGTGACGCAGGAGATGCCGTGCTCGCTGGACCGGCCGCCGAAGACGACGGCGACGCGGGGCTTGCGGGGCTCGTTCATTGTCGTGACCCTATCGGCCTAGTCTGGCCCGCATGGCAGCCGACTCGCCCACCCCGACCAACCCCGCGCCCGCCCTCAGCCCCGCCACGATCGCGGTGACGGCGGGTCGTCCGGCGCACGTGCCGGACGCGCCGCTCAACACGCCGATCACGATGGCGAGCACGTACGTAGCGGGGGGCGACCTCGAGTACGGCCGCTACGGCAACCCGACGTGGACGGCGCTCGAGGAGGCGATCGGCGCCCTGGAGGGTGGGCGCTGCCTCACCTTCTCCTCCGGGCTCGCCGCCGTGTCGACCGTGCTGGACCTGGTGGGCAACGGTGCCAAGGTGGTCGCCCCGCGCGGCGCCTACAACGGCACGATCATGCAGCTGGCCGACCTGGAGTCCCGCGGCCGGATCCGTGCCGAGCTGGTCGACATCACCGACACGGCGGCCGTCGTCGCCGCGTGCGAGGACGCCGCCCTGGTGTGGCTGGAGTCGCCCACCAACCCGGGCCTCGAGCTCGCCGACATCCCGACGATCCGGGCCGCGGCGCACGAGGCGGGGGCCTACGTGGTCGTCGACAACACCTTCGCCACTCCCCTGCTCCAGACCCCGCTCGCCGACGACGTCGACATCGTCGTGCACTCGGCGACCAAGTTCCTGGCCGGCCACAGCGACGTGCTGCTCGGGGCGATCTGCACCCGCGACGACGAGCTCTTCGCCGTCCTCAAGGGCCGTCGCGACCTGCTCGGCGCCGTGCCCGGCACGCTGGAGGCCTGGCTGGTGCTGCGCGGCCTGCGCACCCTGCACCTGCGCGTCGAGCGGGCCCAGGCCAACGCCCAGGAGCTCGTACGCCGCCTCGCCGAGCACCCGGCCGTCGGTGAGGTCCGCTACCCCGGCTTCGGCGCGATCACCTCGATCGTGCTGGCCCAGGGCGCGATGGCCGCCGACCTGCTCACCCACAAGACCACGCTGTGGGTGCACGCCACCTCGCTCGGCGGGGTCGAGTCGACCTTCGAGCGCCGGCGCCGCTGGAAGACCGAGTCGTCGACGGTGCCCGAGGGCCTGGTGCGGCTCTCGGTGGGGGTGGAGGACGTCGAGGACCTCTGGAACGACCTGCGCGCCGCGCTGGACGGCTGCGTCGGCTGACGCGCTTCCCAGCCGCACGGAAGTGCCCGGTCGGCACGTCCCAGCCGCACGGAAGTGCCCGGTCGATCAGTCCGTCTCGGCCTTGGTGTCGCGGGCGATGAAGGCGTTCATCATCTCCAGCGCGGTGATCCGGCCGTCCACGACGGCGTCCACGTGCTCGGCGATGGGGGCGTCGACCCCGGTCGCGCGAGCCAGGGCGAGCAGCGACTTGCAGGACTTGGCGCCCTCGGCGACCTGGCTGGTGGAGGCGTAGATCTCGGCGGTCGTCATGCCCTTGCCGAGGTTCTCGCCGAAGGTGCGGTTGCGCGACAGCGGGGACGAGCACGTCGCGACGAGGTCGCCGAGCCCGGCCAGGCCCATCAGGGTCAGCGGGTTGGCGCCCTGAGCCGTCGCGAGCCGCGCGGTCTCGGCGAGCCCGCGCGTGATGACCGATGCGGTGGTGTTGTCGCCGAACCCCAGCCCGACGGCCATGCCGACTGCGAGGCCCACGACGTTCTTGTAGGCGCCGCCGATCTCGCAGCCCAGCACGTCGGTGGAGGTGTAGGGCCGGAAGGCGGCGGTGTGGAACAACCGCTGGAGGCGCCGGGCGACGTCCTCGTCGGCGCAGGCGACCACCGAGGCGGCGGGCTCGCGGCGGGCGATCTCCTTGGCCAGGTTGGGTCCGCTGACGACCGCGATCCGCTCGGGACCGGCGCCGGTGACCTCCGCGATGACCTCGCTCATCCGGTCCAGCGTGCCGAGCTCCACGCCCTTCATCAACGAGACGAGCACGGCCTTCTCGGGGATGAGCGGCGCCCACTCGGTGAGGTTCTCGCGCAGGGTCTGTGACGGCACCGTCAGCACCACGACGTCCGCGTCGGCGGCGGCGTCGGCGGCATCCGTCGTGGCGCGGACGCTGGCGGGGAGCTCGATGCCGGGGAGGTACCCGGTGTTCTCGCGCCGGGTGTTGATGGCCTCGGCGACCTCCTCGCGACGGGCCCACAGCACGACGTCGTTGCCGGCGTCCCCGAGCACGACGGAGAAGGCGGTCCCCCACGAGCCGGCGCTGAACACTGCGACCTTGGTCATCCACGATCCTTCTTGTTGGGGTCGCCGATGGGGCGGACGCCGCGGGCGCGCGGGTCGAACCTCTCGGCCGGGGGCTGCGCACCGCGGAGCTCGGCGACGATGTCGGTGATCGCCGTCATGATCCGCTCGGTCGTCGCGTCGACGACCTCCCGCGTCTGCGGCAGGGCCCGCAGGTCGTCGATCGGCACCGGGGCGCCGGCCTTCATCACCACGTGCTTGCGCGGGACGAGGTGCGGGTGCTTCGAGTACGGCGGCAGCACCTCCTGCGCGCCCCAGTGCCCCACCGGGATCACCGGCACGCCGGTGGCCAGCGCGATGCGGGCCGCACCGGACTTGCCCTTCATCGGCCACAGGTCGGGGTCTCGGGTCAGCGTGCCCTCCGGGTAGACGACGACGCACTCGCCGTCGTGGACGGCGCGCACCGCGGCGTCGTACGCACCGATGGCGTTGCGGGTCAGGCGCTCCACCGGGATCTGCTGCGCCGAGCTCAGGACGGTGCCGACGAACCGGGTGCGGAACAGGCTCGACTTGGCGAGGTAGCGCGGGATGCGACCGTGGTCGTAGACGAAGTGCGCCGTCAGCAGCGGGTCGACGTGCGAGATGTGGTTGGCCACCACGATGCAGCCACCCTCGGCCGGTATCCGGGTGCCGTCGATCCACGTGCGTGACGTCGCACCCAGCAGCGTCGGCTTGATGACCGACGCCGCGAACGTGATGGCCCACCCCCGTCGGGACTGGAGCTTCCTGACCGACACCTCGCCGCCTCTCTGATCGTGGACCCGCAGGCTACTCGCCCCGTGACAGGATCACTGCGATGTCTGCCGCCTCCTTCGTCGTGATCCTCCCGGTCAAGCCGCCGGCGCTGGGGAAGTCCCGCCTGCGCGGCCTTCCGGACGCCCAGCGACGCGACCTCGCCGCCGCCTTCGCCCGCGACACGGCGGCCGCCGCTCGCCGTACGCCGGGGGTCGTCGCGGTCCTGGCGGTCACCGACGACTACCGCTTCGCGCGCGAGCTGGCCGACGACGGCTGCGAGGTGATCCCGGACGGCGTGAGCGAGGACCTCAACGCCACGCTGCGCCAGGCCGCGGCGGAGGTTGACCGCCGTTGGCCCGGCGTCACGCCGGTCACCCTGTGCGCCGACCTCCCGGCGCTCGTGCCCGACGACCTCGCCTCCGCGCTCCAGGAGGTCACCGGACCGACGTTCGTCCGCGACGCCGGTGGAACAGGCACCACGGCGTACGCCGCCCCGGTGGATCGCTTCGAACCCCACTTCGGGCCCGGCTCGGCCGCCCGGCACCTCCGGTCCGGTGCGCGTGAGGTCGTGGCTCCGGCCAGGACGCTGCGCCTCGACGTCGACGACCTCGGCGACCTCGATGGGGCCCTCGTGCTGGGCGTCGGCGCCCACACCGACGGTGCCCTCTCGGCAGGATCGAGGCGCGGGCACGCCGACGGCGGGCCACCCGAGGGGTGACCCGCCGCGGCGCGAGGAACGACTAGGACTTCTTGGCGGTCGTCTTCTTCGCGGTGGTCGTCTTCGCGGGAGTCGTCTTCGCGGTGGTCTTCTTCGCGACGGGGGCCTTCTTGGCCGCCGTCGTCTTCGAGGCCGTCGTCTTGGCGGCCGTCGTGGTCGACGCAGCCTTCTTGGCGGGGGCCTTCTTCGCAGTGGTCGACGCGGTGGACGTCGCCTTCTTCGCGGGCGCCTTCTTCGCGGGCGCCTTCGTGGCCGTCGACTTCGCGGCCGTCGACTTCGTGGCCGTCGACTTCGTGGCCGGAGCCTTGGTGGCGGGCGCCTTCCTGGCCGTCGACTTCGCCGCCGTCGACTTCGCCGCGGTCTTGGCAGGAGCCGACTTGCTGGCGGTCGACCGCGAGCCGGGCGTCGCGCGCTTGGCGGCCGCGGTGACCGTGCCGGTCGCGACGGCGGCGACCGTGCGGACCGATGGCGGCTTGGGCATGGTGGCCGCGGTCAGCTTGGGCAGCTTCTTCGCGCCCGAGACGATGTTCTTGAGGTCCTGGCCGGGAGAGAACTTCGGCACCGACTTCTTCTTCGACTTCATCCGCTCACCGGTCTGCGGGTTGCGGACCCAGCGGGCGTTGCGGACCGTCTTCTCGAAGGAGCCGAAACCGGTGATCGCGACCTTCTCCCCCTTGGCCACCTCACGCGTGATGGTGTCGAGCACGGAGTCGAGCGCGTGCGCAGCCTGCTTGCGGTTCCCCTCGTAACGCGCGGCGAGCGCGTCGATGAGCTGAGACTTGTTCACTGTCTTCCCTTCCAATGAACTCAAGGTGCCGAGCCCGTGCCCGACCCATTCCTTGGCACGCTAGGCACACGTGGCGTGCGTCACAATCACCACGGGCCGGTTTCCCCTTGTTTTTTGGGGGTTCCGGCCCGTGGCGGGGAAGGTGCGGGGTCGATCAGGCGTGCTGCGTGGCCGGCTTCCAGCTCGGTCGCGTGGCCTCGTACGCCGTGATGTCGGCCTCGTTGCCCAACGTGATGCCGATGTCGTCGAGGCCCTCGAGCAGGCGCCAGCGCGTGTAGTCGTCGATGTCGAAGGAGTCCTCGATCGCGTCGGGACCCTCACCGGCACGCACGGTCCGCGACTCGAGGTCGACGGTCACCGTGGCGCCGGGGTGCTCCTCGAGGTGGTCCCACAGGCGCTGCACGACCTTCTCGTCGACCTGCGCCGCGACCAGTCCGRACTTGCCGGAGTTGCCGCGGAAGATGTCGGCGAAGCGCGCGGAGATGACGGCCTTGAAGCCGTAGTTCTGCAGCGCCCACACGGCGTGCTCGCGCGAGGAGCCGGTGCCGAAGTCGGGGCCCGCGACCAGCACGGTGCCGGCGGCGTACGCCGGCGTGTTGAGGACGAAGGACTCATCGCCTCGCCAGGCCGCGAAGAGGCCGTCCTCGAAGCCGGTGCGGGTGACCCGCTTGAGGTAGACCGCCGGGATGATCTGGTCGGTGTCCACGTTGCTGCGGCGCAGCGGCACGCCGACGCCGGTGTGGGTGGTGAAGGGCTCCATGGCTCAGGCCTCCTGGGTGACGAGATCGGCGGGGGACGACAGGGTTCCGCGGATCGCGGTGGCGGCCGCGACCGGCACGGACACGAGGTGGGTGCGACCGCCCTTGCCCTGACGGCCCTCGAAGTTGCGGTTGGACGTGGACGCGCTGCGCTCCTGCGGGGCGAGCTGGTCGGGGTTCATGCCCAGGCACATCGAGCAGCCCGCGCCGCGCCACTCCGCACCCGCGGCGATGAAGACCTTGTCCAGGCCCTCCTCCTGCGCCTGCAGCCGCACCCGCACGGAGCCGGGGACGACGAGCAGCCGGGTGCCGTCCGCGACGGTGTGTCCCTCGAGGATCCGGGCGGCGAGCCGCAGGTCCTCGATGCGACCGTTGGTGCACGAGCCGACGAACACCGTGTCGACCCTGATGTCCTTCATCGCGGTGCCGGCCTCGAGGCCCATGTACTCCAGGGCCTTCTCGGTGGCGACCTTGTCGTTGGGCTCGTCGAAGTCGTCCGGCCCGGGGACCGTGGCGCCCAGCGGCACCCCTTGGCCGGGGTTGGTGCCCCACGTGACGAACGGTGTCATCTCACTGGCGTCGAGGACGATCTCGGCGTCGAACTCCGCGTCGTCGTCGGTGCGCAGGCTGCGCCAGTGCTCGACGGCCGCGTCCCAGTCGGCACCCGTGGGGGCCTCGGGCTTGCCCTCGATGTAGTCGAAGGTCGTCTGGTCGGGAGCGATCATGCCCGCCTTGGCGCCCCACTCGATCGACATGTTGCAGACCGTCATCCGACCCTCCATGGAGAGCGCCTCGATGGCCGGCCCGCGGTACTCCACGATGTAGCCCTGCCCGCCACCGGTGCCCGTGTGCGCGATGAGCGTCAGCACCATGTCCTTGGCGGTGACACCCTCGGGCAGCGCGCCGTTGATGGTCACGGCCATCGTCCTCGGCTTCGCCTGCATCAGCGTCTGGGTGGCGAGCACGTGCTCGACCTCGGAGGTGCCGATGCCGAAGGCGATGGCCCCGAAGGCGCCGTGGGTCGAGGTGTGCGAGTCGCCGCACACGATCGTCATGCCCGGCTGGGTGAGGCCGAGCTGCGGACCGACGACGTGCACGATCCCCTGCTCCACGTCACCGAGCGGGTGCAGACGGACGCCGAACTCGGCGGCGTTCTTGCGCAGCGTGTCGACCTGCGTCTTGCTCACCGGGTCGGCGATCGGCTTGTCCCAGTCGATCGTGGGGACGTTGTGGTCCTCGGTCGCCAGCGTCAAATCGGGGCGTCGGACCCGGCGTCCGGCGAGGCGCAGTCCGTCGAAGGCCTGCGGGGAGGTGACCTCGTGGATGAGGTGGAGGTCGATGAAGAGGAGGTCGGGCTCTCCCTCGGCACTGCGGACGACGTGCTCGTCCCACACCTTCTCGGCCAGGGTCTTGCCCATGACGATCTCTCCTTCGTGGTGGCCGCGTACGACGGTGGCGCCCGCGACGCGTGGGTGGTCCAGGGGGCCCTGGGTGGTGGTCTCCGACACTACCGCTTGCGTCCCATGATCTGAGACGGCAGTATTGCCATATGGACAACTCTAGCGGAGTCGGCGTGCTCGACAAGGCGGCCCTCGTGCTCTCGGCCCTCGAGTCGGGCCCCGCCACCCTGGCCGGTCTGGTCGCCGGCACCGGCCTCGCACGCCCCACGGCCCACCGGCTCGCGGTGGCGCTCGAGCACCACCGCCTCGTGGCCCGCGACATGCAGGGCCGCTTCGTCCTCGGACCCCGGCTGGCCGAGCTGTCCGCCGCCGCGGGCGAGGACCGCCTGCTCGCCGCCGCCGGCCCGGTGCTCGCCCGCCTGCGCGACATCACCGGTGAGTCCGCCCAGCTCTGGCGCCGCCAGGGCGAGCATCGCGTGTGCGTCGCCGCGGCCGAGCGTCCCTCCGGGCTGCGCGACACGATCCCGGTCGGCTCGCAGCTCACCATGCGCGCCGGCTCCGCCGCGCAGGTGCTGCTCGCGTGGGAGGACCCCGAGCGCATGCACCGCGGCCTCCAGAACGCCGCCTTCTCCGCCACCGCGCTGTCGGGCATCCGCCGCCGGGGCTGGGCCCAGTCGATCGGCGAGCGCGAGCAGGGTGTCGCCTCGGTGTCCGCCCCGGTCCGCTCCCCCGGGGGCAAGATCATCGCCGCCGTCTCCGTCTCGGGTCCCCTCGAGCGCCTCTCCCGGCAGCCCGGACGCATGCACGCGCCCGCCGTGCTCGCTGCGGCCGAGCGGCTCTCGGAGTCACTGCGCCGCGCCGCCGCCGAGTGAGGTCGGGACCGGCGCGACACTGACCCGCCTCAGAAGAGCGCGTCCTGCTCCAGGGAGAGCAGGGTCTGCTTGCGCTCCAGCCCACCGGCGTACCCGGTCAGCGTGCCGTTGGCTCCGATGACCCGGTGGCACGGGATCACGATCGGGATCGGGTTGCGCCCGTTGGCCAGCCCGACCGCGCGGGACGCGGCGTTGGTCATCCCCAGTCGGCGCGCGATCTCGCCGTACGACGCGGTGTCGCCGTAGCCGATGGTCTGCAGCTCGTCCCAGACCCGCTGCTGGAAGTCGCTGCCCTGTGGCGCGAGCGGGAGGTCGAACTCCTTGAGGTCGCGTCCGAAGTACGCGGCCAGCTGGCGCACGGCCTCTGCCAGGAGCGGGTGCTCGTCACTGCGCACTCCGAGGGGACGGCCGTCGGCCGGCTGCCGGAACGGAGTGAACTCGATGGCGCTGACGGCGCCCTCGCGTTCGATGATGCGCAGGTCGCCGATGGGTGAGGACATCACGGTCCACATGTCAGTTCTCCTCCGGAGCCGGGGTGTCGGGCATCAGGGTGTTCCACAGGTGCATGAGCGCGTAGGAGCGCCACGGGCGCCAGTGCTCGACGTCAGCGGTCCCGCCGAGGTCGTGCAGGACGTTGCGCACCGCGAGGTCCGTGGGCAGGAAGACGTCGGGGTGGYCCAACGCCCGCATCGCGACGTAGTCGGCCGTCCAGGGGCCGATGCCGGGCAGCTCCAGGAGCGCACGGCGTACGTCGTCGCGATCGGGTCCACGATCGAGCGCCACGGTCCCCGAGGCGAGGGCGGTGGCCAGCCCCACCAGCGCCCGACCCCGGGCGCGGGGCATCGGGAGGGCCTCGGGGTCCACCTGCGCCAGGGTGGCCGCGTCCGGGAAGAGGTGGGTCAGGCCCGGGACGTCCGACTCGATGCGGCGGCCGTGCTCGGCGACGATCCGACCGGTGACGGTGCGGGCGCCGGTCACGCTGACCTGCTGGCCGACGACGGTGCGCACGGCCGTCTCGTCCCCGTCGACCTGCCCCGGCACCCGCAGCCCGGGGGTGGCCCGTACGAGGTGGCCGATGACCGGGTCGTCGGCGAGGTGGTCGTCGACGGCCACCGGGTCGCAGTCGGCATCGAGCAGGCGGCGTACGCGCTCCACGGCCGCCGAGGTGTCGCGCAGGTCGTGCAGGGCGAAGTCGGCCGTCACGAAGGCCGTCTCGCCGGCCGCCGGCGAGTCGGCGAGCCCCAGGCGCACGGTGCCGGGGCCGTGGGGCAGGTCGAGGGTGCGGGCGTACCAACCGGGTCCGGCGACCTCCACGCCCGGCACCAGGTGGTAGGCGAGGAAGTCCAGGAGGCGGCGGCCCGCGAAGGGCGTGCGGACGGCCAGCCGCATCGTCACGGCTCCGCGGGCTACCGAGCGGGTGCGTCGACCCCGGAGCTCGGTGGGGCTCAGGGCGTAGACCTCGCGGACGGTCTCGTTGAACTGGCGGACGCTGGAGAAGCCGGCCGCGAACGCCACGTCGGTCAACGACATCTCGCTCGTCTCGATGAGCACCCGGGCGGTCTGGGCGCGCCGGGCCCGGGCCAGCGCGAGGGGCGGGGCGCCGAGCTCCTGGGTGAGCAGTCGGCCGAGGTGGCGTGGCGTGTAGCCGATGCGCCGGGCCAGGCCCTCGACGCCCTCGCGGTCGACCAGTCCGTCGCTGATGAGGCGCATCGCACGTCCGGCCACGTCGGCGGCGAGGTCCCAGTCGGGACTGCCCGGGGTGGCGTCGGGGAGGCAGYGCTTGCAGGCCCGGTACCCGGCCGACTGCGCGGCCGCGGCGGTGGGGTGGAAGGTGACGTTGCCCGGTGCCGGTGTCCGGGCCGGGCAGCTGGGTCGGCAGTAGATCCCCGTCGTGCGGACCGCGGTGTAGAAGACCCCGTCGAAGCGCCGGTCCTTGCTCTTCACCGCGCGGTAGCACGACTCCGGGTCGAGGAGGGCCAGGCGGGTCGCGGTCTTCACGAGGTCGAGTCTTGCCGAGACCGGGCCCAGGATCCAGCGGGAATCGGACACCGC
>NZ_JBFUKA010000041.1:0-38127 GCF_056401085.1 Nocardioides sp. P4_G4 | reverse complement strand
GTCCTGCCGTGCTTCGAGGGCGACGAGCGGGGACCACCCTCCCGGCGCCGGGAGGAGCGGCGGGTCGAAGCCCGGCCGGTACGGCGCGTAGCTCGACCAGTCGGTGCCGTCGCTGGCCCACAGGCCGTGCCACCRGTCCGCCGGGCGGGCGAGCGTCTCGTCGCTGAAGTGGTCGAGGAGCACCAGGAGACGCCCGTCCGCGAGCCCGACCACCCCCGACTGGTAGCCGAGCTCGTCGCCCAGGACGACGTCGTACGTCTCCCAGGACCCGCCGTGATCGGTGCTCCGGGCGGCCGCCTCGAACGGCATGAGGGTGGCCCCGTCGCCGCCGGCGACCACGACGTGGATGCCCTCGGCGCCGCCGGCCACCATCGAGGTGACCGGTTGCTGGAGCAGTCCCGCCAGGGCCGGGACCTCGGGAGCAGCGACGACCGACCGGTCGGCGTACGCCGTCCACGCACGCTGGCTCCAGGGCTCGTACGACGCGGTGGCGCCGCCGTCGCTGGTCGCGATGGCGCGACGACCTCGGCACGCCTGCTCGACGCACCCCCACCAGGCGACCACCCGGAGTCCTCCGGCACGCGGGACGACGACGGCGTCCAGCAGCACGGAGCGGGGGTCGGAGACGACCTCCTCCGGGCGCGGCCTGCTCACGGTGGCGTCCGGGCGCGCAGCGGGAACCTCGGACCCGCACCCGCCGGTCAGCACGGCGACTACGACCAGGGGCAGGATCAGGGTTCTCATGCGGGAGGGACGCACCCGAGGGGCTCGAAGTTGTCGAGGCGACGTGGTCCACGCCACGCGGACACTCCGTGAGGGAATGCGCGCGGGTGTGGCAGAGTTCCGTCCACGAGCAAGCGTGCTCTGGGGGCGGTGAAACTCCGCACCGGCGGTCACAGTCCGCGACCCGACCACTGCCAGTGGCCGGTTGACCAGGTGGAACTCCTGGACCGACGGTCACAGTCCGGATGAGAAGTGCACGCAGGCGACGCACCCGTCCCGACGCGGTGCGCGCCCGCACCCCCCCGGAGTCCGTCACACGGACGAGAGGGCCAGCAATGGGTGCGACACCGGCAGAGACGGCCGCGATGCGGCGCGCCCTGCAGATCGCTGCGAACCCCGGCGTGCCGCTGGGCCCCAACCCCCGTGTCGGCTGTGTGCTGCTGGCCGACGACGGCACCGAGGTGGCCGAAGGCTTCCACCGCGGTGCCGGTACGCCGCACGCCGAGGTCGCCGCGCTCACCGAGGCCGGTGGTGCCGCGCGGGGAAGCACCGCCGTCGTGACGCTCGAGCCGTGCAACCACACGGGCCGCACCGGTCCGTGCGTCGAGGCCCTCGTCGCCGGCGGCGTACGCCGCGTCGTCCTCGCCCAGTCCGACCCCAACCCCGAGGCGGCCGGGGGCGCCGAGGCCTTGCGTGCCGCGGGTGTGGAGGTCGAGGCCGGCGTGCTCGCCGACGAGGCCGCGCGGCTCAACCGGGCCTGGACGTTCGCGGTCCACCACGGTCGGCCCTTCGTCACCTGGAAGCTCGCCACCACCCTCGACGGGCGCAGCGCCGCCGCCGACGGCACCAGCCGCTGGATCTCCAGCGAGGCGGCGCGACAGGACACCCATCGGCTGCGCGCCGAGTGCGACGTGCTGCTGGTCGGCACCCGCACCGTGGAGGTCGACGACCCGCTGCTGACCGTGCGCGACAACTGGGACCGCCCGCTGCGGCACCAGCCGCTGCGGGCCGTCATGGGGCTGCGCCAGATCGCGCCGGACCGCCGGATCCTCAACAACCACGCCGAGACGCTCCACCTGCGCACCCGCGAGCCCGCCGACGCCCTGCGCGACCTCCACGACAGCGGCCGGCGCCACGTGTGGCTGGAGGGCGGGCCCACGCTGGCCGCCGCCTTCCTGTCGGCGGGCCTCGTCGACGAGGTCGTCGCGTACGTCGCGCCCAGCCTGCTCGGCGCCGGGACCAGCGCCGTGGGCGACCTCGGCATTACCACCATCGCCGACCAGCTCCGCTTCCGGCTCCGGYAGGCCGCCGTCGTCGGGACCGGAGCCGACGCCAATGTCCGCATGACCCTCGAGAGGACCCCCTGATGTTCACCGGCATCGTCGAAGAGCTCGGCACCGTCGCCGCGATCGAGGACCAGGGCGACGCCCTGCGGCTGTCCATCACCGCCGCCACGGTGCTCGAGGGCACCCGCCTGGGCGACTCCATCGCCGTCAACGGCTGCTGCCTGACCGTCACCGACGTCGGCGACGGCACCTGGTCGGCCGACGTGATGGCCGAGACCCTCGACAAGACGTCGCTGGCTGGCTCCCGGCCCGGCGACAGGGTCAACCTCGAGCGGGCCGTCACCCCGCAGACGCGCCTGGGCGGCCACATCGTCCAGGGCCACGTCGACGGGGTCGGCGAGATCCTGCGCCGCAGCCCCAGTGAGCACTGGGAGGTCGTCGAGGTCTCGCTGCCCGCGCACCTGGCGCCGTACCTCGTGGACAAGGGCTCGATCACCGTCGACGGCGTGAGCCTCACCGTCGTCGAGGCGGGCGAGCAGAGCTTCACCGTCAGCCTCATCCCCGAGACCCTGGCCCGCACCACCCTCGGGGACCGCGCGGTCGGCGACCGCGTCAACCTCGAGGTCGACATCATCGCCAAGCACGTCGAGAAGCTGCTCGCCAGCGGTCTCGTCGATCGCCTCACCCCCGCACCCACGTCCCAGGAGAACGCCCGATGAACCTGCTCCACTGGCTCTACGACGCCCAGGTCGAGATCGCCGGGCACGCCATCACCTGGCGCGAGATCCTCGGCAACGCCTTCGGCTTCGCCTCGGCCGTCGGGGGTCTGCGACGCCGGGTCTGGGCGTGGCCGATCGGCATCGTCGGCAACGTGCTCCTCTTCACCGTCTTCATCGCGGCCACCTTCGACGACCATGCGCAGCAGCCGCTGTTCGGCCAGGCCGGACGGCAGATCTTCTTCATCGTGACCAGCGTCTACGGCTGGTGGCGCTGGCGACAGGTCAGTGCGGGTCGCGACAAGGACGCTCCCGCGATCACACCGCGCTGGGCCACCCGCAACGAGCGCGTGGTCTACCTCCTCGCCGCCGCTGCGGCGATCGTGGTGTGCCAGTGGGTGTTCTCGGTCATCGGCGCCGGCTGGCCCGCACCCCGGTGGTACTACTGGTGCGACGCGTGGATCTTCGTGGGCTCCATGGTCGCGACGTACGCCATGGCGCGAGGCTGGACGGACTTCTGGCTGGCCTGGATCGCGGTCGACCTGGTCGGCGTGCCCCTGCTCTGGCACTCGGGCTACTACCCGACGGCCATCCTGTTCGTCGTCTACGGGGCGCTGGTGGTGTGGGGCTTCGTGGTGTGGCGCCGTGCCGCCCGCGACGAGGCACCGCTCGAGCGTGACCTCAAGGCGGTGTCCGCATGAGTGTCCGTCTTGATCCCGTCGAGCGGGCGGTCGAGGACATCGCAGCCGGCAGGTGCGTGATCGTCGTCGACGACGAGGACCGCGAGAACGAGGGCGACATCATCTTCGCGGCGTCGAAGGCGACGCCGGAGCTGATGGCCTTCACCATCCGCCACTCCAGCGGCGTCATCTGCGTGCCCATGCCCGGCCCCATGCTGGAGCGGCTCGAGATCCCGCTGATGACCCCGCACAACAAGGACAAGCTGCGCACCGCCTACACCATCTCGGTGGACGCCAAGGACGGTGTCAGCACCGGCATCAGCGCCGCCGACCGCGCCCACACCGCACGGGTGCTGGCCGACTCGGCGACCGAGCCCGGGGACCTCACCCGGCCCGGCCACGTCTTCCCGCTCCGCTACCGGGACGGGGGAGTGCTCGTACGCCGCGGCCACACCGAGGCAGCCGTCGACCTCGCCACCCTGGCCGGCCTGACCCCCGCGGGCGTGCTGGTGGAGGTCGTCAACGACGACGGCACGATGAAGCGCGCGCCCGAGCTGCGGGCGTTCGCCGACGAGCACGGCCTGGCGATGATCTCCATCGAGGACCTGGTCCGCTACCGCCGTCGCCACGAACGGCACGTGGAGCGCGTCGCGCAGACCGTGCTGCCGACCGCGCACGGCGACTTCACGGCGTACGGCTATCGGATCACCATCGACGACAGCGAGCACGTCGCGCTGGTCCACGGCGACGTGTCCGGCGACGAGCCGGTGCTCACCCGGGTGCACTCCGAGTGCCTCACGGGCGACGTCTTCGGCAGCCACCGCTGCGACTGCGGCCCCCAGCTCCAGGAGGCGATGGCCCGCATCGTCGAGGAGGGACGCGGCGTGATCGTCTATCTTCGCGGCCACGAGGGGCGCGGCATCGGCCTGGTGGCCAAGCTGCAGGCCTACGAGCTCCAGGACGGTGGTCGCGACACCGTGGACGCCAACCTCGACCTCGGGCTGCCGGCCGATGCACGGCACTACGGCACCGCCACCCAGGTGCTGCGCGACCTCGGGGTCGGCCGGGTGCGCCTGCTGACCAACAACCCGGACAAGACCGCCAGCCTCGAGGACTTCGGCATCGAGGTGGCCGAGCGGGTCCCCCTCGCGATCCACCCCACGGACGCCAACCGTGCCTACCTCGAGACCAAGCGCGACCGCATGGGGCACGACCTGCCCGACCTGGGCGACTCCCGCCCCACCACCGTCACCACCACGACCGAGGAGCTGCACCAGTGAGCAAGTCCGGAGCACCCGCCGAGACGGCGTTCGACGCCAGTGACCTCAGCGTGGCCGTCGTGGCCGCGAGCTGGCACACCGAGGTCATGGACGGCCTCCTGGCCGGCGCGCGGCGGGCCCTGGAGGCGCACGGCGTCACGGACGCGGAGATCGTGCGGGTGCCGGGCACGTTCGAGCTGCCCGTCGTGGCCGATGCGCTCGCCGAGGAGCACGACGCGGTGGTCGCGCTCGGTGTCGTGATCCGGGGCGGCACGCCGCACTTCGAGTACGTCTGCTCGGCGGCCACCGACGGCCTCTCCCGGGTCGCGCTCGACCACGGCATCCCGATCGGCTTCGGGGTGCTGACCTGCGACACCGACAAGCAGGCGCTGGACCGGGCCGGCCTCGAGGGCTCCAGCGAGGACAAGGGCTGGGAGGCCACCGCCGCCGCCCTGGCCACGGCACGGACCCTCGCCGGTCTGCGCTGAGCGCCGCCCGTAGGCTTTCCAACCGTGAAGACGTTCGAGGAGCTGTGGGCCGAGCTCAACGAGAAGGCCCAGACCCGACCCGAGGGATCCGGCACCGTGCAGCAGCTCGACGCGGGTGTCCATGCGATCGGCAAGAAGCTCGTCGAGGAGGCGGCCGAGTCGTGGATGGCCGCCGAGCACGAGGGCAAGGAGGCCACCGCGCTGGAGATCAGCCAGCTGCTCTACCACGCGCAGGTGCTGATGATCGCCGCCGACATCACGCTGGAGGACGTCTATGAGCACCTCTGAGCTGACCGGGCTCCTGCGCGTCGCCGTCCCCAACAAGGGCGCCCTGTCGCAGGCCGCGTCGGAGATCCTCCGGGAGTCCGGCTACCGCCAGCGCAGCGACTCCAAGGAGCTGGCCCTCGTCGACGCCGACAACGGCGTCGAGTTCTTCTACCTCCGCCCGCGTGACATCGCGCTGTACGTCGGCGAGGGCACCCTCGACGTCGGCATCACCGGTCGCGACCTGTTGCGCGACTCCGGGGCCACGGCCGTCGAGGTCCGTGAGCTCGGCTTCGGCCGCAGCCGCTTCCACTTCGCGGGGCCGGCCGGGCGCTACTCCTCGCTCGAGGAGCTCGAGGGCGCCCGCATCGCCACGTCGTACGTCGGGATCGTGCGCGCCTTCCTCGCCGAGCGCGGGATCGACGCCACGGTCACCCGTCTCGACGGCGCGGTCGAGACGAGCATCCAGCTCGGCGTCGCCGACGTGATCGCCGACGTCGTGGAGACCGGCTCCACGCTGCGGGCCGCGGGCCTGGAGACCTTCGGGGAGGTCATCCTCGACTCGCAGGCCGTGGTGATCTCCCGCCACGGCGACACCCCGCCCGGCTTCGAGGTCTTCATGCGGCGCATCGAGGGCGTCCTGGTGGCGCGCAGCTACGTGATGATGGACTACGACATCTCGCGCGACCAGCTCGACAGCGCGGTCGCCATGACGCCCGGTCTCGAGGGACCGACGATCTCCCCGCTCGGCCGCGAGGGCTGGGTGGCGGTGCGTGCCATGGTGCCGCGGGCCGGTGCCCAGCGACTCATGGACGAGCTCTACGACCTCGGGGCCAGGGCGATCCTGCTCACCGACATCCATGCCTGCCGCATCTGAGGGCGCGGTCGTGGCGCTCCCGCACACCTGGCGACCGCTCGGCGTGCGGGTCGCGGTGCTGTTCTTCGGCGGCATGCTGCTGCTGGTGTGCGCGTTCGCGTGGTTCGGCTTCGACCCCTCGATCCGGGCCCGGTTCACGATCTTCCAGCGCTCGACGCTGGTCGCGCTCGGGCTCCTGGCCGGGTCGGTCGCCTACGCGCTGGGGCGCTCGCGCGTCGTGGCCGAGGAGGACGGCCTGACCGTCGTCAACGGCTACCGCCGCCACGTCTACGACTGGGCGCAGGTCGTGGCCGTCCGGCTGCCGCAGGGCGCCCCGTGGGCGACCCTGGACCTGGCCGACGGCACGACCATGTCGGTGCTCGCGATCCAGGGCTCCGACGGCGACCGGGCCCGCGTCGCGGTGCGCGCGCTGCGCGCCCTCATCGATCGCTGACCGGGCGGCTCAGTCCGTCTCGTCGCCCTCCGCGAGGGTGTGGATTCCCCACGTCACCGACAGCTCGTCGCCGGGCTCACCTGCGGGGGCCAGCGTGACGAGATCGGTCCCGGAGTTGAACGCGTTCGCCGGCGCCGTCATCGGCTCGACGGCCAGGGACCTCCGCTCCTTGCCGACGACGTCGTCGGCGCTGTAGAGCAGCAGCCACGAGATCCGCTCGTCGACCCACAGGGCGACGCCCTGACCGGTGGCGGGGTCACGCAGCGTGGCCGTGGCGACGCCATCGGTGCGCGACAGGTCGCCGTACGTCTCGTCGAAGGCCATCGTCCCGAGGACCCGGGGGGTGCGGAAGTCGTGCTCGGCGTCCACCGGCACCGTCTCCACGGGGATCAGCCGGTCGTCGGTGAGGGTGCGGATGCCGGCCGGCAGGCTGAGCTCGAGGTGGTCGATGCCCTCGCCCACGCACAGGTAGGGATGGGCACCGCAGGCGTACGGCGCGGGCTCGCCGCTGAGGTTCGTCGCCGTCTGGGTCACCGTCAGCCCGTCCGCGCCGAGGTCGTAGAGCACGTGGAGGTCCACCGCCCACGGGTAGCCGCTCTGGGCCATCACCCGGTACACGAGCGACACGGAGTTGGCCGTGTGCTCCTCCAGCGTCCAGGCCGCCCAGCGGGCCAGGCCGTGGGACGCGTTCGAGCGCTTCGGCTCGGAGAGGGCGAGCTGGTGGTCGCGACCGCCGAAGGAGTAGCGGCCGTCACGGATCCGGTTGGGCCACGGCATCAGCAGCTGGCCACGCCCACCCGAGGACATCTCGTCCTCGCCGAAGCCGTCCACGAGGTCACGGCCGCCGTGCTCGAGGAGGCGCAGGGCGCCACCGCTCTCGGTGACGACCGCCCGGTACCCGGCGGCGGAGATCTCGTACTGGTCGCCGCTGGGCGCGACGCGGTGTGAGGAGGACATGCGCGACACCCTAGGCGTGTCAGCGGCGCAGCTGCTCCAGCTCGGCCAGCACGTCCTGCACCGTGTCGGTGAGCCGCTCGATCCGGTCGCGGTCCGCGGGCGCGTCGTCGCGGGCCGACGGGGGCACGGCCTCGACGTCGAACGCCGCCTGGTCGCCGCGGTGCCAGGTGGAGAACTCCTCCAGCGTCGTGCCGTGACGGTCCACGCTGCGACCCTCGAGCAGGAGCAGCGGCGAACCCTCGGCGACCCCCAGACGCTCGGCCAGCCGCGCTGTCGCGGCCACCGCACGGATCTGGTTCCTACCCCCGGCCACCTGCCGCCCGAGCCGGTCGGCGAGCAGCTGGTGGAGGGAGGAGTCCTCGAGATCGGTGGCGGTGATGGCCTCGGCCACCTCAGCCGGCAGCCAGGTGCGGATGTAGCTGAGGACCACGTCGCCGACCGACCGCACCCGACCGAGCTCCAGCACCCGGTCGCCCGTGATGGATTGCAGGTGGTCGGGTCGGGGGACCAGGGCGTACGACGTCACCCTGGTCCGTACGACGCCCTGGTGGCCGGGCTGCAGCGTGAGGCCGGGGGAGAGCACGTCGCGGTGCACCTCGCGGTGGTCGGCCACCACCGATCCCCGGCCCTGCACCTTGTGGATGAGCCCGTCGGCCTCCAGGCTGGCCAGCGCCTGGCGCACGACGGAGCGCGACACCCCGAACTCGTCCTGCAGGGCGGCCTCGGTGGGGAACAGGTCGCCCGGACGCAGGTCGCGACTCTCGAGTCGCTGGCGCAGGGTCTGCGCCACCTGGGAGTGCAGCGGGACGCGTCGGGGCGTCGCAGGCGGGCTCACGTGCGCCAGCCTAGGGGGCGCTCACACGCTGACCTGGGAGGCGGTCTTCCACACCGCGTCCCAGCCCGGCGCCAGCGCCGCTGCCCGTCGGGCGGCCAGCACCAGGCTGGCCTCCCGGGCGACGCCCTGGCCGGCGATGTCGAAGGCGGTGCCGTGGTCGACGGAGACCCGGACGACCGGCAACCCGACGGTGATGTTGACGCCGTCGTCGCCGTACACCGCCTTGAACGGCGCGTGGCCCTGGTCGTGGTAGCAGACCACGACGAGCTCCCACTTGCCGCGGACGGCCTGGGGGATGAGGGCGTCGGCGGGCAGCGGACCTCGGGCGTCGATCCCACGCTCACGGGCCGCCTCGATGGCGGGGGCCAGCACGTCGGCGTCCTCGTCCCCGAAGAGCCGGTCCTCCCCGGCGTGCGGGTTGAGCCCGGCGACGCCGATCGAGGTCTCCGGGCGCCCCAGCGCGTCCGCGAAGGCGTGCGCGAGGTCGAGGACGTCGCGGGTGCGCTCGGGAGTGACACCCTCGATGGCGTCACGCAGCGAGACGTGGGTGGTGAGGTGGAAGAAGTATAGGTCGCCGGCGGAGAGCACCAGGGAGAAGTTCTCGACGCCGAACTGCTCGGCCAGCAGCTCGGTGTGGCCGGGGTACTTGTGGCCGCCCGCGTGCATCGCCGCCTTGTTGAGGGGAGCKGTGACGATGCCGTCGATCGCCCCCTCCTTGGCGAGGTCGCACGCGGCGACGACGAACCGGTAGGACCCGTCGCCCGCCGCGGGGCTGAGCTCACCCACCGGCACCGGGTCCATCGGCTCACCCACCTGCACGACCTCCACGATCCGGGGGTCGTTGGTGGCCTGGCGAGGATGGTCGATCGCCACCACCACGGCAGGGTCGACCCCCACCGCCGGAGCGGCGCGACGCAGGGCACCGACGTCCCCGAGCACGACGGGCACGCACTCCTCGCGCAGGTCGTCGTGCTCCAGCAGGGTACGAAGGGTGATCTCGGGGCCGATGCCGGCGACGTCGCCGAGGGTGAGGCCGAGGACGGGAAGGGTCATGGGGTTGCTCCTAGGGCACGGACTGCGGTGAACAGACGGATCAGGGTGGTGGGGTCGCCGAAGCCGCCGGCCTTGGTGGCGACGGTGAGCCCGTCGTGGCGGCCGCCGACGACCGTGCCGAGGGGGACGCCCTCGACGGGTGCGTCGACGACACGGATGCCGCTGGCACCCAGGGCGGCGAGGGTGGCGGCGGCGCYGTCCCCGCCCACGAGGACGAGGAGGTCGTGCCCGCCACGATCGAGCACCTCGGCGGCCTCGGCGGCGAGGGCGTGGGCACGTCGGTCGGCCGCACCGGGCTCAGGCTCGGCGGAGGTGATGAGCACGTCGACCGCCTCGGCCTCCGGGCTCCGGGTGAGGGCGTCGGCCTGCGCCCGGGCGACCTCGTGCAGCGAGGACACCACCAGCAGCGCGCCGGTGGTGCCGGCGCCGGTGCGAGCGGACTCCGCGGAGGGTCGCTCGGGGCGCCAGGCCCGGGCGAGGGCCCCGGCGAGCCCGGCCGAGCCGACCGGCAGCGCGTCCGGGCCGACGGCGGCAACCGCGGTGGCGAGACGCTCGACGGCCACGTCGTCGCTGGCGTCCACCACGACGACGTCGTGGGTCGCACCGGCCTCGCGAAGGGCGGCGGCGAGGTCCTCGACCGCACYGACTCGCACGCTTCCGGGCAGCAGCCGGGTCAGGTCCGACTCCGTGACCGGTGTGACCGGGTCCCGCCCGGCCGCACCCTCGTGCACCGGCACCCCGTCGACGAGCACGATGCCGTCGACGACGGTGCGCCCCATCGCGGGATAGGCCGGACACACCACGGCGTACGCCGAGGGGCGGTGACGCCGGTAGCCGGCCAGGGCGCCGCTCACCTGCTCGGCGACGCGGCCACGGACCGTGGAGTCGACCTTGAGGTACAGCGTCCCCGTGGTCAGGTCCGCGGCGGCCCGGGCCGTCACGCGCTCGGCGTGCGGGTCCCGGCGCGTGTCCAGGGTGAGGGCGACGGCCTCCTCGGCCGGCTCCTCGCGCCATCCGCCCGAGACCGAGAGCAGGGACGACCACCCGGCGCGGGCGAACTGGACGACCGTGTCGGAAGCTCCCGTGAGGTCGTCGGCCAGGACGAGCACCTTCACAGCTGGGGCTCCTTGACGCCGAGGTCCATGTCGTCGATGCGCGCGACCTCCTCCTCGGTCAGCAGGCCGCCCTGGCGCTTGAGCACGGCCGAGGCCAGCAGCGGGGCGATGATCGCCGTGACGAGCACCGAGGCGGCCACCTGCGCGGTGGCGGTCTCGACGTACGGCTCGAAGCGCGGATCGGCGAGCGCGATGATCGCGGGGGTGGCGATGGCGTTGCCGGCCGTGGTGCCGGCGGCGAAGCCGATGCCCGAGCGGTAGCCGCGACGGAGCAGGWACCGGTAGCCGAGGTAGGTGAAGAGCCCGGTGACCGGGGCGACGACGAGGCCCACCGCGATGCCGGCCGCGCCGCCGGTGACGATGTTGTTGAGGTCGATGCCGGTGCCCAGGGCGAGGGCGAAGAACGGGATCACGATCGAAGGCGTGGGACGCAGGACCTCTCGCCAGTGCGGGTTGATGTTGCCCACGAGCATGCCGATCAGGAACGGGATGATGGCCGCGACCATGGCGCTGAAGGGGATCTGGGCCAGCCCGGAGACGCCCAGGAACAGCATCGAGAAGAACGGGCCGTCATTGAGCGCCGAGGAGATGTAGGCGCCGCGGTCGCGCTTGTCGCCGTACCGGCCGGTGAAGGCGAGCCACAGGCCGCCGTTGCTGTTGTCGACAGCGACCAGCAGGGCCAGGATCGAGATCCCCAGAACCCCGTCGATGCCGACGACCGTGCCGAGCAGGATGACCAGGGTCGCCGGGATGATGCTCTTGCAGAGCAGGACGGTGCCCGCCGTCGCGAGCACCGGACCGCTGGTCCTGAGGGTCACCTGGGTGCCCGTGGCGAAGATGAGCAGGGCGATGAGGGGCAGGGCGCTGTCGGCGAAGAGGGCGGTGGTGAACGAGCCCAGCCCCAGGAAGCCGTCGGCGAAGGTACCCAGCACCGAGCCGATCACCAGCGGGATCAGCATCAGCCCGCCCGGGATCCGGTTCATCATCTGGTAGAGCGGGAGGATCTCGCGCTCGGAGGTGGTGGTGGTCATCAGGAGTCCGTTCTGGTCGTTCCAATAGTACGTACAACATGTACGTACAAATTACTCTGACACGAGCACAGCGAGAGTGTCAACGGTCACACGCCCGGCCGGCCCGCCTACGCTGCCGCCATGGTCCTGACCCATCGCCCGGTGACCGCCGCGGACGCGGACGAGGTGGCGGGGCTCATGTCCCGCATCGCCGCCGACCATCCGACCGGCTTCGAGCTGTCGGCCGCCGAGGTCCGCGAGCTGCTGGCCGACTACCCGGGTGTGGTCGTCGAGGGCGGCTGGGACGCCGACGAGCTGGTGGCCTACGCCGCGGTCCTGCCGCGGGCGCCCCACGACGGCAGCCAGCACTTCCTGATGTTCGGCGACGTGGACCCTGCGCGTCTCGGCGAGGGCGTCGGCACGGCGATGCTCGGCCGTGCCCTCGACGCCGCCAGGCGGCTGCACGCCGTCGACGCGCCGGCCCTCCGTGCCCGATTCCAGACTCGCGCGGTGGCCGGACGCGAGGACCAGGCCCGGTTGCTGGCCGACCACGGCATGACGGTGGACCGTCACAACTTCCTGATGGTCTCCGACCTCACCGACCTGCCGGCCGCCGTCCTGCCGGACGACCTCGCGGTGTCCACCTTCGAGCCGGCGGACGCCGAGGAGCTGCGGAGCGCCCACAACGAGGCGTTCCGCGACTACCCCAACGGCACCGCCGTCGACGAGGGGACCTGGAACGGCTTCATGGTCAACGCCATGCACACCCGCCACGACCAGTCCTTCGTGCTGCGCGACCCGGCGGAGGACGGTCGGGTGGCGGCGTACGTCTTCGTGCACGAGTACGAGCGGGCCCCGTCCGGGACGACCGGTCGGGAGGCGTACGTCGCCTACGTCGGCACGCTGCCGGCCCACCGGGGTCGCGGGCTGGCGACCCACCTGCTCGCCCACACGCTGCACGTGTGCCGGGACGCCGGCTTCGACACCTCGAGCCTGGACGTCGACACCCAGAACCCCACGGGTGCCCTGGGGATCTACGAGCGTGCCGGTTACGCCGTGCACCACCGCCAGGACAACTACGCGCTGGAGGAGGAGCCGGTCTCGTAGACCAGGTCGGCCCGCTCGCGGGTGCGCTCACGGTCGTGGTGCGACGCCTCGCCGTCGAGCCACCGCTCCCACTCGCGGCGCATCGGCTCCCCGTCGCGCGCCAGCCCGCGACGCAGCCGCTCCTCGCGCGGCGCCTCGATCCACACCAGCGTGGTGACGAGGTCGTCGATGCGCGCCGGCGCGGCGCCCACCCCGTCGATCACGACCAGACCACCGGGGGACAGGGGGTGGGACTCGGCCCACGCCGACGCGTGCCAGTCCCAGCGGGTCCAGGCCGACGGTCGCCCCGCCGCCAGGGGACGCAGCACCGCGTCGATGGTGGCCCCCAGCCCGGGGAGGCCGCTCCAGCCCTCGAGCAGCTCGTCGGCGTGCACGACCTGCGCCGGGACCAGTCGGGCCAGGCCCAGGGCCAGGGTCGTCTTGCCGGCCCCGGCCAACCCGTCGATGCACACCAGTCGTCCGCGTCCCAGCGTGGGCGGCCGGGAGAGTGCGTGCGCGAGCACCGTGGCCGGGTCGATCGTCACGGTCACCAGGCGAGGCCGAGCCCGCGGTAGCTCGGCACCGTCTCCACGATGCGGTCCCCGTGCACGAGGTGGACGTCGTTGACGTGCTCGAAGAGCTCACCGGACTTGGCGTGCCGGAACCAGACCAGCTCGCCGACACCCAGCATCGCGGCGGGGTGGCCGGTCAGCGGTGTCTGCACCTCGCCGGCACCCTCCAGCCCGGTCAGGTGGAGCCCGGGCGGGGCCCACGGGATCGGGGCGCGGTCCTCACCCACCGGACCGGAGGCGATCAACCCGCCGCCGTGCACGGTGGCGAGGGTGGGGGAGGGCTTGCGGCTGACCCGCAGGCCGAAGAAGGCCGCGGGTCGCGGCGTGAAGGACTGGTAGTGGTCGAACAGGCCCGGCACCAGCAGCCCCGACCCTGCGGCCACCTCGGTCACGACGGGATCGGCGACGGTCGACTCGACCGAGCCGGAGCCGCCGCCGTTCCAGAACTCGAGGTCGGCCAGGTCGGCCAGGGCGTCGACCACCTCGCGCCGGCGCACCTCGAGCTGGGCGACCGAGGCCTGCTTCAGCCGGCGGACCAGGAGCGACCGGGTCCGCTGGCCGGGGACGTCGTCCGGCACCCCGGCGACCTGGCCCTCGTAGGTCATCGCTCCGACCAGGACGAAGCCCGTCCTCGAGACGACGGCGCGGGCGAGATCGGTGACCGCCGCGGCGTCGTACAGCGGGGAGCGCTTGGGGCCGACGTGCTGACCGCCCACACGCAGCCCCGCGTCCACGTCGATCGCGACCCGCACGTCCACGCCGGGCCCCCGTCGTACGGCGTCGACGGCGTCCAGGTGGGCCACGTCGTCGACCATGAGCGTGATCGCCGCGGCCGCCTCGGGCGAGTCGAGGASCAGGCCCAGGGCGCGCGGGTCGACGCTGGGGTAGGCGACGACGACGTCGTCACTGATCCCGGTCGCGTGGAGGTGGAGGGCCTCGGCGAGCGTGTAGGCGAGCACTCCGGAGAACCCGTCGTGGGCCAGGGCCCGCGCCACCAGGGAGGGGACGCGCAGCGACTTGGAGGCGACGCGGACCGGCTTGTCGCCCGCCCGTCGGGCGAGGTCGTCGGCGTTTGCGTCGAAGGCGTCGAGGTCGACGACGGCGATCGGGGTGGACAGCGGCTCGGGGTGGGACGCGACGGCGGAGCCGAGGCGGGCCCACAGCCGGTTGCGCTCGACGAACCCGTCGACCGGGGCCTGGCTCACTGGATGCCGCGCTTCTTCAGCAGCGCCTCGATCTCGGCCATCTCGTCGTCGACGACGGGCTGGGTGCGCGGACTGCGGGTGGAGGAGGCCTCCGGCAGGTCGCGGCGGCGCGTCGGGGACGCGACCTCGCCGGTGGCGGCCGGGTCGGCGGCCCGGCCGAGCTGGCGGTCGCGCAGCACACCAGCCACCACGATGAGCACGACGCCGAGGCCGGCCAGCCCGATCCCGGTCCACGTGACCGGGTTGAGGACGAGGCCCGACGCCCAGTCGGTGACCGACCCGGCGATCTCGGTGAACATCTCCAGAGTCCCGGTGAGGAAGGCGGCCACCGGCATCAGCGTGAAGCCGAGGGCGCGCATCGCTGCCGTCGTGCCCCGTCGCCGGAAGGAGACCCACGTCCACGCGAGTCCCAGCAGGGTCAGGGTCGCGGCAAGTGCCGCCCAGGTTGCCTCGTCCACACCACCAGAGTTCCACAGTCCTCCACGCCCGGGGGACAATGACCGGGTGGAACGACAGATCCCCGACCCCGGGTTCGCCGGCGACGACGGCATCGCCGACCCCGCCGTGCGATCCGCCCTCGCGCTCCCGGCCGACGACCCCACCTCGTACGGCGTCGCGTTGCTGGCGCTGCAGGACGCCCGCCTGCTGGTGCCGGTGGTCGCCGTCCTCGGCGAGGTGGAGGTCGACGAGCGCGGGCTGGCGCACGACAAGACCTCCGACATGGCGGCGGTGCTGATGACGGGCGCCGACGGGCGCCGCGCCCTGCTGGCCTTCACCGGCTCCGACAGCCTCACCTCGTGGGACGCGGGCGCACGGCCCGTGCCGGTCGCCACCCGGCTGGCGGCCCAGTCGGCGGTGCAGGAAGGTGCCGCCGCCCTGGTCGTCGACATCGCCGGACCCGCGACCGCCGTCGTCGAGGGCGACGACCTCACCCGGCTCGCCGCGGGATGGCGGGTGGTGCGCCTCCAGGACGGCCGGGGCGACCAGCTGGGGTGGATTGGCCCCGTGACGGAATGATCGGCTAGCCTTCGGTGTTGACCGATCAGTTCCACTCTGCCCCGACGGGGAGCGGGACCGATCCTCCAAGCGGGAACAGCACCATCGTTCCCCACCCGCACCGGCCGCACTGCACCACAGGTCGTCGGGTCATGGTCCGGATGAGGCGCACGCCCGGCGTGCGTCACTGCTGGCTCCCGCTTGGTACACAGCGGGAGCCATTGTTCATTTCGGGCACGTGTCTCCGGCCAGGGTCACCCCAACCACTGAGTCACTGGAGGACACATCAGCACCGAGCTGCGCATCAACGAGCGGATCCGGGTTCCCGAGGTCCGACTTGTCGGGCCCAATGGAGAGACGGTCGGCATCGTGCCGACCGACCAGGCGTTGAAGCTTGCCCAGGAGGCAGACCTCGACCTCGTCGAGATCGCACCCCAGGGCCGGCCGCCAGTCTGCAAGCTCATGGACTACGGCAAGTTCAAGTACGAGAACGCCCAGAAGGCTCGCGAGGCGCGTCGCAACCAGACGAACGTGATCATCAAGGAGATGAAGCTTCGTCCCAAGATCGACGCGCACGACTACGAGACCAAGAAGGGCCACGTCGTCCGCTTCCTCAAGGCCGGCGACAAGGTCAAGATCACCATCATGTTCCGTGGTCGCGAGCAGCACCGCCCCGAGCTGGGCTTCCGGTTGCTGCAGCGCCTGGCCGAGGACGTCACCGAGCTCGGCTTCATCGAGTCCTCGCCCAAGCAGGACGGCCGCAACATGATCATGGTGCTCGGCCCGCACAAGAAGAAGGCCGACGCCAAGATCGACGCCGCCGCCGCCAAGGACGCCAGGGCGGCCCAGCGTGAGGCGGCCGTGGCCGAGGAGCAGGCCGAGCGCGACGCCGCCCACGCCGCCGGACCGGTGGCTGCCAAGAAGGAACGCGGCCGTTCCGAGAACCTCGACGACGAGATCGAGGCCTGAGCCTGCGGGATCCCGCAGCCCGGCCACGATGCCCACGTCGTCGATCCACGACGTCCCAGACATCCAGCAGTAGAAAGTAGAGAGAGATGCCGAAGAACAAGACGCACTCCGGTGCCAGCAAGCGCTTCCGCGTGACCGGCTCGGGCAAGATCCTCCGCGAGAAGGCCGGCAAGCGCCACAACCTCGAGAAGAAGCCCTCGAAGGTCACCCGTCGCCTCTCCGGAACGGTCGAGGTCGCCAAGGCCGACAACGCCCGCGCCAAGAAGCTGCTGGGTCGCTGACCCACGAAGCCGCCTCCGGCGGTCTGGTTGCACCACCTTTTTTCCGAGTTTTGAGCACCAAGGAGTAAGAAATGGCACGCGTCAAGCGGGCAGTCAACGCCCAGAAGAAGCGCCGGGTCGTCCTCGAGCGCGCCTCCGGCTACCGCGGTCAGCGTTCGCGCCTGTACCGCAAGGCCAAGGAGCAGGTCACCCACTCGCTGGTCTACAGCTACAACGACCGCCGCAAGAACAAGGGCAACTTCCGCAAGCTGTGGATCCAGCGCATCAACGCCGCCGCGCGTGCGCAGGGCATGACCTACAACCGCTTCATCCAGGGCCTCAACCTCGCCGGTGTCGAGGTCGACCGCAAGATCCTGGCCGAGCTGGCCGTGAGCGACATCGCCGCGTTCAACGCGCTCGTCGAGACCGCCAAGGCCGCCCTCCCCGAGGACGTCAACGCTCCCAAGGTGTCTGCCTGAGCATGAGCACCCCCCTGACAGCGGGCAACACCCGCGTCAAGGAGGCTCGCAAGTTGAGCCGCCGCCCGGTCCGTTCCGAGCGGCGGCTCTTCCTTGCCGACGGCCCGAAGGCCGTCGAGGGTGCCCTGTCGACGGTGCTCGACTCCGGCGAGGGGTGTGTGGTCGAGGTCTTCGCCACCCCCGACGCCCTGCACCAGTACGCCGACCTGCTGGCCGCCGCCGACACGGTCACCCCCGTGGACGACCGGGCGCTGGCGTCGCTGTCCGACGCGGTCAGCCCGGCGGGACTCGTCGCAGTGTGCCGTCATCTCGACGTCCCGCTGTCCGACGCCCTCGTCGGCCCGCTCGTGGCCATCTGCGCCGACGTCCGTGACCCCGGCAACGCCGGCACCGTCATCCGCACGGCCGACGCGGCCGGAGCCGGCGGTGTCGTGCTGGCGGGGCGCTCGGTCGACGCCTACAACCCCAAGACCGTCCGAGCGACCGTGGGCAGCCTCTTCCACCTGCCCATCGCGGTCGAGCCCGACCCGGCGGCCGCGGTCGCCTCCGCCAAGGCGGCCGGCTTCACCGTGCTCGCAGCGGACGGGGCGGGCGACGTCGACCTGTTCGACGCCGAGCTGACCGGCCCCACCGCGTGGCTCTTCGGCAACGAGGCCTGGGGACTGCCCGCCGAGCTGGCCGCGCTGGCCGACCGGCGGGTGGCGATCCCGATCCACGGCCGCGCCGAGAGCCTCAACCTGGCGACCGCCGCCGCGGTCTGCCTCTACGCCAGCGCCCGCGCCCAGCGGTCCTGACGAGGACCCGGCCGTGATCCTCATCGACCCCCCTGCCGTGCCCCGCTGGGGCCGCACGTGGTCCCACCTGGCCAGCGACACGTCGTACGACGAGCTGCACGTCTTCGCGAGGGCCCACGGCGTCCCCGAGCGCGGCTTCGACCGCGACCACTACGACGTGCCGGCCGAGTTCCACGAGGCGATGGTCGCGGCCGGCGCCGTCCCGGTGTCGAGCCGGGAGCTCGTCGCGCGTGTGCGCGCCGCCGGGTTGCGCCGTCCCAAGGCGGCCCGACCCGACTAGGGTGATCCGGTGCCCCGCATCGTCGAAGCCCGGCCCACGCGGCTCCAGTCGCTGGCCGACCTCTACCCCGACGGCATCCTCGGCGCCACGATCGGCGGGGAGATCACGTTCGTCAACGACCACGCCGCCCGGCTCCTCGGGACGACGGTGGAGCAGGCGATGGGCGGTCGGCTCGAGGACGTGCTGCTCCTGCAGGACCAGGACGGACAGACCTGGCTGGACGTCAACCGTCCGGACCGGAGCCTCTCCACCCGCACCGGCATCCCCGAGCAGTCCTGGTTGAACTCCAGCGGCGAGGAGGTGCTCACCACCGCACGCATGGTCCGGGAGCGGCCTCTGGCGCCCGTGGTGGGTGTGGCCATCGGCATCCGCAACGGCCGGGGCCGGGCGCGGCTCGACCGCGAGCGCTCCGACCTGGTCGCGACCGTCGCCCACGAGCTGCGCTCCCCGCTGACCGGGGTGAAGGGCTTCGTCCAGGCGCTGCTCAACCGCTGGGACAAGCTCAACGACGAGCAGCGCAAGCTGATGCTGACCACCGTCAACGCCGACGCCGACCGGTTGGTGCGCCTCATCGCCGAGCTGCTCGACGTGGCCCGCATCGACACCGGCCGGCTCTCGCTCTACCCGCGTGAGTCCGACGCCGTCGTGCTCGCCCGCAGGGTCGTCGACTCCGTGGGCGCAGGGACCAGCCGCGTCATCGAGCTCGAGGCCTCCGAGGGGCTGCCGGAGATCTTCGCCGACCCCGACAAGTTCACCCAGGTCGTCACCAACCTCGTCGAGAACGCCGTGCGCCACGGGCAGGGCCGGGTGGTCGTGTCCCTGGCGACGACGCCGGCGTCCTCCGACGTGACCGGTGTGCGGATCTGCGTCGACGACGAGGGGGAGGGCATCCCGGAGGAGATGCGCAGGCGCGTCTTCACCAAGTTCTGGAAGCACGGCTCCAGCGGCGGCTCGGGCCTCGGGATGTACATCGTGGGCGGGCTGGCCCGTGCGCACGGCGGCTACGTCACCGTGACCGGGGCCGACGGCGGGGGAGCCCGCGTGATGGTCGACTGGCCGTCCGAGGACCGCCGCCCGGAGTGATTCAGGCGGTGGTGCTCACTCGGAGGCGGCCATGGTCGCGCCGAGCCCGATCATCAACACGCCCCCGGTGGCGCCCATCGCGTCGAGCCGCTCCGGCCGCCGCGCGAACCAGTCCCGCGCCTTGCCCGCGGCCATCGCCCAGGCGGAGTCGCTCGCGACGGCGAGCACCGCGAAGACCAGGCCGAGGAGGGCCACCTGCAGCCCGACCGGTCCCGACGGGTCGGTGAACTGGGGCAGGAAGGCCACGAAGAACACGATCGTCTTGGGGTTGCCCATCCCCACCAGCAACCCGGTCCGGATCGCGGCACCGGACCTCTCCGGAGCGCGTCGGCCGGCCTCCATCGCCACGCGCGCGTCCTTGCGGTGCCGGATCGCCGAGATGCCCAGCCACACCACCCACGCCGCCCCGACCAGCTTGATCACGGTGTACGCCGTGGCGCTGGCCGCCACCACCGCGCCGAGGCCGAGCGCCACGAGCACGACCTGCACCAGCAGTCCGAGTGCGTTGCCGACGACCGACAGCAGGGCCTCACGACGCCCGACACTGAGCGCGCGACCGATGGTGAACAGCAGGCTCGGGCCCGGGACCTGGATGAAGAGGATCGAGGCGAGCACGAAGGCGAGCAGCTGGCTGGTGGTCGGCACGACACAAGGCTAGGTCCTCCGGGCCCCGGGCGCCTCCCGGTTCCACGGCGTCACCTCCACACAACCTTCACGAGTCGTCCGCGCCTCGTGCGCCGTCGGCCTCCTAGGGTCGACCCATGACACGACGACGGGTGCTGGTGGTCGAGGACGAGCGGGTCATCAACGACCAGCTCGCCGAGCGGCTCCGCGCCGAGGGGTACGACGTCGCCCAGGCGTTCGACGGTCCCTCCGCGGTCCGCGAGGCCCAGGACGGCGAGCCCGATGTCGTCATCCTCGACGTCATGCTGCCGGGCATCGACGGGCACGAGGTGTGCCGTCGCATCCAGGCGGGTCGTCCGGTCCCCGTCCTCATGCTCACCGCGCGCGACGACGAGTCCGACATCCTCGTGGGGCTCGGCGTCGGGGCCGACGACTACCTCACCAAGCCGTTCCGGATGCGGGAGGTCGTGGCCCGGGTCGCGGCCCTGGTGCGCCGCGTCGAGCGGGCCGCCGAGCTGGCGGCCGGCAGTGACCGTGACCCGCTGGTCCTCGGCGCACTGGTCGTCGACCCGGGACGGCGGCGTACGACGCGGGACGGCAGCGAGGTCCACCTGACGCCCACGGAGTTCGACCTGCTCGTGTGCCTGGCCCGCGAGCCCGGCCAGGTGCTGACCCGCGAGCGCCTGCTCGCCGACGTGTGGGGCTGGGCCGAGTCCGGCCTCACCGGCATCGCGACCCGCACCGTGGACAGCCACGTCAAGGCGCTGCGGCACAAGCTCGGGGCCGCGTGGATCCGCACCGTGCACGGGGTCGGCTACGCGCTGGAGCCCGGGGAGCAAGCACCGTGAGCGCGGCTCTCGACCCCGTCACCAGCATCAAGGTCAAGCTGGGGGCGTTGGTCGCCGCCTCCGTGGTCGCGGCCGCGCTGCTGGCCACGCTGGGCTCCTCCGCAGGCGTCCCCGCCCTGCTCACCGTGCCCGTCGCGGTGGCCCTCGCGCTCGGCGTCACCCAGCTGCTCGCCGCCGGGATGGTGGCCCCCCTGCGGCAGATGACCGACGTCGCGCAGCGGATGGCGCGCGGCGACTACTCCGGCCGGGTCCGCACCACCTCCACCGACGAGGTCGGTCGCCTCGCCGCCGCCTTCAACCAGATGGCGGCCGACCTCGAGCGGGTCGACACCGAGCGGCGCCACCTCATCGCCACCGTCTCCCACGAGCTGCGCACCCCGCTCGCGGCCATGACCGCCGTGCTKGAGAACCTCGCGGACGGGGTGGTCCCCGCTGACACCGACCACCTGTCCGAGGCGCTGGCCCAGGCCGAGCGGTTGCGGGACCTCGTCGGCGACCTGCTGGACCTCTCGCGGCTCGAGGCGGGGGTGATCCGGCTGGAGCCTCGCGAGGTGGCGCTGGCGGGGCTGGTCGAGGAGTGCGTCCGCGAGGTGGGCCACGCCGGCCGGACGGCGTCGTACGACGTCATGGTCGACCCCGGCCTGCTCGTGAGCGCGGACCCGTCCCGACTGCGCCAGCTGCTGGTCAACGCCCTCGACAACGCCGGGCGCCACAGTCCCGCCGACCTCCCCGTCCGGGTCTCGGCCGGCGCCGGCGGCGACCACTGGTGGCTGGAGGTCGCGGACGACGGCTCCGGGGTCGAGCCCGAGGACCGCGAGCGCGTCTTCCAGCGCTTCGGCACGAGCTCCGCAGGCGGTGGCACCGGGCTCGGCCTGGTCGTGGCGCGCTGGGTGGCGCAGCTGCACGGCGGCACCCTGCGCTTCGTCGACCCCCGGCCCGGCCAGTCCGGGGCACGCCTCCGGCTGCAGGTCCCGCTGAACATCCCGATCCAGGTCCCGCTCCACGTGCCCCAGGAGGCAGTCGTGCCCGGTCCGTCCCAGCCACCGCCCAGCGGCCGCACCCAGGTCGCTCCGCCCGCACGTCAGGCCCCGGACGGGCRGGTCGGGCCACCCCCGCCCGGCCTCGACGCCCTGTTCGGCGCGTTCTGGCCCGAGGCACCCGGCTCGGCCGCGCTCCGGGTGGTGGTCGCCAGCGTCCTGGTGGGCGTGCTCGCCGGGGCCACGATGGCCTTCGTGGGCCCGGGGCTCGCCTGGACGTTGGTCCTCGCGGCCGCCGGGGGAGCGGCGTACGCCACCGCCCGGCACCGACGCGACCGGTTCGTCGTGGGCGCCACGGTCCTGGGGCTGCTGCTCGTCGTACCGCTCACCCTCCTCGACAACGCCGGCATCGCGCTCCTGTGCGTGGTCGCCGCGATCGCGGTGTTCCTGGTGGCGGTGACCCGCGCCGTCACCCTCTCCGGCTTCGTGCTGGCCGGCCTGTCGTGGCCGCTGTCCTCCCTGCGCGGGCTGCCGTGGTTCGGCCGCAGCCTGCGACTGGTCGGCTCCGCTGGGCGGACACCGGCGGTCGCCCGCACCACGGCCCTGTCCCTGCTCGGGCTGGTGGTCTTCGGAGCCCTGTTCGCCTCGGCCGACGCGCTGTTCGCCAGCTGGGTCGACGCCGTGGTGCCCAACCTGACCTTCGGGGACCTGGTCGCCCGGGTGTTCGTGGCCGTCGCGGTCTTCGGGCTCAGCCTCGCCGGCTCGTACGCCGCACACCACCCGGCCCGGGTCGAGGCGCCGCGTCGCCGTGTCGAGGCGCTGCCCCACCGCTTCGAGTGGCTCGTCCCGGTGCTCATCGTCGACGGCGTCTTCCTGGTCTTCCTCGCCGCCCAGGCAACCGTCGCGTTCGGGGGCCACGACTACCTCGAGCGGACCACGGGCATCACCTACGCCGACTACGTCCACCAGGGCTTCGGACAGCTCACCGTGGCCACCGCGCTCACCCTGCTCGTGGTGTGGGCGGCCGCCCGCAGGGCCGGGGACGCCCCGCACGACCGGCTCTGGCTCCGCACGTCACTGGGACTGCTCTGCGTGCTGACCCTCGTCGTGGTCGCGTCCGCGATCTACCGGATGCACGTCTACCAGCAGGCCTACGGCTTCACGACGCTGCGCCTCGTCGTCGACGTCTTCGAGGGCTGGCTCGGACTGGTGGTGCTCACCGTCATGGTCGCCGGGGTGCTGGGCCTGGGGCGCTGGATCCCGCGCGTCGCGCTGGTGACCGGTGCCGTCGCGACGCTCGGCCTCGCGGTGGTCAACCCCGACGCCTGGGTGGCCGGACGCAACATCGACCGCTACGAGGAGACGGGTGCGCTCGACCTGCGCTACCTCCAGTCGTTGTCGGCCGACGCGGCGCCGGTGATCGTCGAGCGGCTGCCCGACCGGGTGGCGGGATGCGTGCTGCAGGACCTCAGGCTCAACCAGCTGAGCGGGGACGAGTCGACCGTGTGGGGATGGAATCTCGGTCGCGAGCGTGCGGACGACGCCCTCGCGACCGTGGAGATGTCTGCGGCCCCGGACGCCACCGGCGACCCGTGCACGCCCGTCTACGAGGAGTTCGGCGAGCCCTCCGGCACTCCCGTCGACTAGCATCGCCCGTTCCGTACGACGCGGGGTCCGGGGAGCTGCCCCGGCCGACCCACTCCTACAATCGGCGCGTCCACGTAGACGTTGAGGAAAGGGAGCCATGTCCGGCCCCAACACCGAGTACGACCCCGTCGAGGTCACCCCGCTGAAGGCCGACGAGGTCGAGGCCATGCGCGACGCGGCCGTCGCGGCCATCGCCGCGGCCACCGACCTCGAGGACCTCAAGACGGTTCGGCTCGAGCACGTCGGCGACCGCTCGCCCCTCGCCCTCGCCAACCGCGAGATCGGCGCCCTGCCGCCCCAGGCCCGCAAGGACGCCGGGCAGCGCGTCGGTCAGGCCCGGGGTGCGGTCAACAAGGCCCTCGCCGAGCGTCAGGTGCAGCTCGAGGCCGAGCACGAGGAGCGGATGCTGGTCGAGGAGACCGTCGACGTCACGCTCCCCACCGGCCGGACCCGGCGCGGCAGCCGGCACCCGATCACCCTCCAGTCCGAGCTCATCGCGGACATCTTCGTGGCGATGGGCTGGGAGATCGCCGAGGGACCGGTCGTGGAGGCGGAGTGGCTCAACTTCGACGCCCTCAACCTCGGTCCCGACCACCCGGCCCGCACCATGCAGGACACCTTCTGGACCGAGCCCGCCGACCACCACGTCGTGCTCCGGACCCAGACCTCCCCGGTGCAGGCGCGCACCATGCTGACCCGCAGGCCGCCGATCTACGTGGCCTGCCCGGGTCGGGTGTTCCGCACCGACGAGTACGACGCGACGCACAGCCCGATGTTCCACCAGGTCGAGGGCCTCGTCATCGACGAGGGCATCACCATGGCGCACCTCAAGGGCTCGCTCGACCACCTCGCCTCCCAGCTCTTCGGCGACGGGATCGACACCCGGTTCCGACCGTCGTACTTCCCCTTCACCGAGCCGTCCGCCGAGGTCGACGTGCGGTGCTTCGTGTGCCGCGGCGTCGACAGCGCCTCGTGCCGCACCTGCCGCGGCGAGGGCTGGATCGAGTGGGGCGGCTGCGGCGTCGTCAACCCGCGGGTGCTCGTCGCGTGCGGGATCGACCCGGAGGCCTACTCCGGCTTCGCCTTCGGCATGGGCATCGACCGCAGCTTCATGTTCCGTCACACCCTGGAGGACCTGCGCCCGCTCTTCGAGGGCGACGTGCGCTTCTCCTCCGCCTTCGGCTCCGAGATCTGAGAAGGACCCCTCGTGAAGACCCCCCTGTCCTGGATCACCGAGTACGTCGACGTGCCCGACCACGTCACGACCGACGAGCTCACCGCGCGACTCACCCTGACCGGCCTCAAGCTCGAGGGCATCCACAGCCCCGGCGCCGAGATCACCGGCCCGCTCGTGGTCGGCCGGGTGCTGACCATGGAGCCCGAGCCGCAGAAGAACGGCAAGACCATCAACTGGTGCACCGTCGACGTCGGCGACGCCAACGGGAGCGGTGAGCCGCAGGGCATCGTGTGCGGCGCCCACAACTTCGCGCCCGGCGACCTGGTCGTCGTCGTGCTGCCGGGTGGCGTGCTGCCGGGCGGGTTCGAGATCTCCGCGCGCAAGACCTACGGGCACGTGTCGAGCGGGATGATCTGCTCGGCCGCCGAGCTGGGCCTCGGCGACGACCACGACGGCATCATCGTGCTTCCCGCCGACGCCGGCACCCCCGGCCAGGACGTGCGCGGCGTGCTCGGCCTCGACGAGGAGGTCATCGAGTTCGAGATCAACCCCGACCGCGCCTACGCCCTCTCCCTGCGCGGTATCGCCCGCGAGGTGCTCGTCTCCGTGGACGGAGCCACCGGCTTCCGGGACCCGGCGCTGCGTGGGACCCCGGCCGCCAACGACGCCGGTCATCCTGTCGTGGTCGAGGACGAGGCCGGCTGCCCGGTCTTCGTGGCCCGCAAGGTCACCGGGTTCGACCCGACCGCGCCGACGCCGGACGTGATCGCCCAGCGCCTCACCGCGGCCGGCATGCGTCCCATCTCGCTCGCCGTCGACGTCACCAACTACGTGATGCTCGAGACCGGGCGGCCGATCCACGGTTACGACGCCGACCTGCTGCAGGGACCACTCGTCGTACGCCGTGCGCGTGAGGGCGAGCGGCTCACCACCCTCGACGGCACCGCGCGGACCCTGTCGGCCGAGGACCTGGTCGTCACCGACGACTCGGGCATCATCGGCCTCGGCGGTGTCATGGGTGGCCGGACCACCGAGATGTCGGCGACCACCACGAGCATCCTGGTCGAGGCGGCCCACTGGGACGCGACGTCGATGTTCCGCACCGGGCGTCGGCACCGCATCACCTCCGAGGCCGGCAAGCGCAACGAGCGCGGCGTCGACGCCACGATCTGCGAGGCCGCGGCCGACCGGGTCGTCGAGCTGCTCACGACGTACGGCGGTGGGCAGGTCGACCCCGGCGTCACCGTGGTGAGGACGCCGCCGGCGATGGCCGTGATCACCGTGTCGGGCGACCGGGCCGCCCGCGTCTCGGGCCTCGACATCAGCGAGGAGAGGGCGGTCGAGGCCCTCCGCGCGGTGGGCTGCGAGGTCTCCGGCAGCGGGACCCTCGAGGTCACGCCGCCGCCGTGGCGCCCCGACCTCACCGACCCGCAGGACACGACCGAGGAGGTCATCCGCCTGGTCGGCTACGACACGATCCCGTCGGTGCTTCCCCAGGCACCCGGTGGACGGGGCCTGACGCGCACCCAGCTGCTGCGACGCCGCGTGGGTCGGACCATGGCCGCCGCCGGGTACGTCGAGGTCGTCACGTTCCCGTTCGTGGGCGACGCCGACCTGGACGCCCTCGGGTTGGCTGCCGACGACCCACGGCGCACGACGCTGCAGCTGTCCAACCCGTTGAGCAGCGAGGCGCCGGGGATGACGACCACCCTGCTGCCGGCCCTGCTGCGCACGGCCGGCAAGAACGTGGGACTCGGGACGGCGTCGCTGGCGATCTTCGAGGCGGCGTCGGTGACCCTGCCCCGGGCCACGGCCCCGGCGCCGATCCTGCCGGTGGACCGGCGCCCCACCGACGCCGAGCTCGACGCCCTGGACAAGGCCCTGCCGGACCAGCCGCTGCACCTCGGCCTCGTCGCCACGGGTGAGCACGAGCAGGCAGGCTGGTGGGGCCCCGGGCGCGCGGTGGCGTGGTCCGACGCGGTCGACGCGGTGCGGACCGTGGCCGAGGAGCTCGGCCTCGAGCTGGCCGTGCAGCCCGCCGCGACCGCGCCGTGGCACCCGGGTCGGTGCGCAGCCCTGCTGCTCGGCGACGTCGTGGTCGGTCACGCCGGCGAGCTGCACCCGCGGGTGTGCGCGGACTTCGGGCTGCCGGCGCGATCGGTGGCCGCCGAGGTGGACCTCGACGTCCTGCTCCAGCACGCGGTCCACCTGCGTCCCGCCCCGAGCTTCTCGGGCTACCCGGTGGCCAAGGAGGACGTCGCCCTCGTCGTCGACGACACCGTGACCGCGGCCGACGTGGAGGCGGCGTTGCGCGAGGGAGCCGGCGAGCTCCTGGAGTCGATCCGGCTCTTCGACGTCTACACGGGCGCCCAGGTCGGCGAGGGGAAGAAGTCACTGGCCTTCGCGCTGCGCTTCCGGGCCCCGGACCGCACCCTCAAGGAGGGCGAGTCCGCCGCGGCGCGCGACGCCGCCGTCCGCTGCGCCGCCGAGCGCACGGGGGCCGTGCAGCGCTGAGGACCTGCTGGGTCCTCAGTTGATCGGGTTGGCCACGATCGCGCGGAAGCGGTCGAGCACGTCCCGGTCACCCACGATCGACAGGTCGGCCTCGCCGCCMCGGTGCCAGAGCCAGGCGTCGAGGGCGGCGGCCGGGCCGTCGATGACCACGTCGGGCTCGAGGTCCTCCGGCGCCTCCACGAGGTGGCAGTCCTCCTCGCCACTGATGACGTCGCCGTTGCGGGGGTCCGTCCCGCTGAAGAGCCCCAGCTGGGCCCACAGCTCGTCACCGGTGTCGGTGCAGTCGAGGCGGATGCGATGGGGGAGCGGCTCCCACGAGCCCCACGGAGGGCACCCGCCGTACATGACGTCGATGACCTCGGCCACGCCGTCGGCGGCGAGCCGGGCATYGACCTCGGACGGGGCGCCGGCGGCCAGCTCGGCGTCGACACGGTGGACGAGCGCCTCGTGGGCCTGCCGGCGGAGGATGAAGCCGACCGTGTGCTCGTCGGACCAGGTCCAGGCCTCGGCCGCTGGATCGATGCCCTCCAGGGCCTCGACGAGAGCCGCGCTCGCGACGTCGAAGGCGGCCAGGAGGTCGCCGTGGTCCGAGGGTCGCTCGACGTCGTAGGCCTCCTCGCCCTCGGTGGGCTCCGCGGGTCGGTCCACGACCCGCCCCGCCCAGAACCGCTGCACCTTCGTGAGGTGCCACAACAGGTCGGCCGCGTCCCAGTCCGGGCACGACGGAACCCGGGCGCCGGGGTCGCAGTCCGCGAGGACGGCGCGGAACCGGGTGGACTCGGAGCGGATGTGGTCGAGGTAGTCCTCGGGCGTCAGTCGCGTCATCGCACCAACGTAGGCGCCTGCACCGACGCCGCGACACCCGTTATCGACGCCAGCGGCCACGGCGGCGCGGGACCGGCTCCACGTCGTGGTCCAGCGCCAGGCGCAGGGTCCGGAGGGCGTCCGGGTCGCCGTTGACCGCGACGCCCTCGCCACCCGGGAGGTCGTGCAGCCACCAGAGCAGGCCGGTGGCCGGACCCTCCACCACCACGACCGGCTCGGCCGCGTCCCCCGACCGCAGGGCTCCCAGGTCGCCCCGCCGGTCCTGCCCGAAGGAGACCGGCCACGCCTGCCCGGCATCGGTGGCGCGCAGCAGGGCCGGACGCGGGTGCCACGCGACGTCGGCTTCCGGCTCCGCCCAGTGCTCGAGCGCCCGGTCGATCCCGTCCGCGGCGGCGGACGGGTGCAGCGCGGGGGCCGCCCGGCCGGCGGCGATGCTGGCCGCGTGCGCGACGCTGATCGCCTCGTGGGCCAGGAGCCGGGCCACCTCCGCGCTCGTTCCGGGCCGTCCGAAGAAGTCGAGACCCGCGTCGGGTCCGGCCGCGAGCAGCAGCTCCTCCAGGTGCGTGATCTCCCGGGCGATCGCCGCCACGACCTCGGGGTGCCCACCCGGGGCGGTCGGGTCCTCGCGCTCGCTCCAGTGCCGACCGGGGTGCTCCAGGGTCCAGGCCCAGATCTCCAGCGTCGACCAGTGCTCCAGGGTCGCGGCGTACGCCGGGACGCCCCGGGGTGGCACGGTGTCATGCGGGCCGAGCTGCGCGAGACTGGCCACAGCGGCGCGTCCGTGCAGGTCCAGCAGGTCGAGGTGCTCGGCGAGGGCGATGTCCACGGCGCAGACCCTAGTGAGGCATGGGCATGCATAGACATGTATGGTCATGCATATGACCTTCTCCGTCGCCGTCGCCGGTGCCAGCGGGTACGCCGGGGGTGAGGCGCTGCGCCTCCTCCTGGGCCACCCGGATGCCCGCATCGGCACCCTGACGGCCGGATCCAACGCCGGCGAGACGCTGGGCAGCCTCCAGCCGCACCTGCTGCCGCTGGCCGACCGGGTCCTGGAGGAGACGACCGCGGAGACGCTGGCCGGCCACGACGTGGTCGTGCTCGGCCTGCCGCACGGCCAGTCCGCACCCATCGCCGAGGCACTCGGCGACGACGTGGTCGTCATCGACTGCGGCGCCGACTTCCGCCTCACCGACCCGGCCGTCTGGGAGCGCTTCTACGGAGGCACCCACGCCGGCTCGTGGCCCTACGGCCTCCCCGAGCTGCCCGGCCAGCGCGAGCAGCTGCGCGGCGCCCGGCGCATCGCGGTGCCCGGCTGCTACCCGACCATCTCCACCCTCACCATCGCGCCCGCACTCGCGGCGGGACTCGTCGAGCCGGACATCAGCGTCGTCGCCGCGAGCGGTACGTCGGGTGCCGGCAAGGCCGCCAAGCCGCACCTGCTCGGCAGCGAGGTGATGGGCAGCGCCAGCGCCTACGGCGTCGGGGGAGTGCACCGCCACACCCCCGAGATCACCCAGAACCTCGGGCGGGTGCACGACGGCGACGTGCGCGTCAGCTTCACCCCGTTGCTGGTCCCGATGGCCCGCGGCATCCTGGCCACCGTGTCCGCCCCGCTCACCCGCGACGCCGACGCCGACGAGGTGCGCGCTGCCTACCTCGCGGCGTACGCCGACGAGCCGTTCGTGCACGTCCTGCCCGACGGCCAGTGGCCGCAGACCCAGTCCGTGCTCGGCTCCAACGCCGTCCACGTGCAGGTCACCGTCGATCCCGCCGTACGCCGCGTGGTCGCGGTCGGTGTGGTCGACAACCTCGCCAAGGGAACCGCCGGCGCCGCCGTGCAGTGCCTCAACCTCGCGCTCGGCCTCGACGAGACCACCGGGCTCTCCACGATCGGACTCGCACCATGAGCGACCAGACCAGCGACCAGACCAGCGACCAGACCACGGACGAGCCGACCGACGAGGTGGCCCAGCAGGGCGGCCCGACGCTCACCCTGCTCAGGTTCCCCGAGAAGCTCGCCATCGTGCGCCTCGGGCCGGGAGCCGAGCTCCCGCAGTGGGCCGAGTCCGCGACCCTGTTCTCCATCACCGCCACCGCCACCGAGACCAGCCTGGTGTGCGCCACGCGCTCGGTGCCCACCAAGACCCCGAGCATCAAGCCGCTCACGGCCTTCCAGGTCGCGGGTCCGCTCGACCCGGACGCCATCGGCATCCTCGCCGGCCTGCTCACGCCGCTGGCCGAGGCGGAGATCCCGGTCTACACGCTGTCCACCTTCGACACCGACTGGGTGATGGTCCGGCTCGTCGATGCCGGCAAGGCGGCCGAGGCGTGGCGGCGACGCGGCCACACCGTGACCGAGGCCGTCCCCGCCAAGCCCGCCCGGGACAAGGGCCGGGACCGTCCCCGACGTGATCGCGGCAAGACCCCGGGAGGGACGAAGAAGTGACCACCACCCACCCCGCGGGCTTCACCGCCTCCGGTGTCGAGGCCGGTCTCAAGACCAGCGGAGGCAAGGACCTGGCCCTGGTCGTCAATGCCGGGCCGACCTTCGACTCGGCGACCGTCTTCACCGCCAACCGGTGCAAGGCCAACCCGATCCTGTGGAGCCAGGAGGTCGTCAAGGACGGCACGGTCAGGGCGGTCGTCCTCAACTCCGGTGGCGCCAACTGCTACACCGGGCCGGACGGCTTCCAGACCACGCACGCGGTGGCCGAGCGGGTCGCCGAGCGGCTGGGTGTCGGGGCCATCGACGTCGTCGTCTGCTCGACGGGCCTCATCGGCCTCGCCAACGACCGTGACGCGCTCCTCGCGGGCGTGGACGCCGCCCACGCGGCGCTCGGCCAGGACGGCGGGACCGCCGCGGCCGAGGCGATCATGACCACCGACTCGGTCAGCAAGCAGGTCGTCGTCGAGGGAGCCGGCTGGTCGATCGGCGGGATGGCCAAGGGTGCCGGGATGCTGGCCCCCCAGCTCGCCACGATGCTGGTGGTGCTCACCACCGACGCGGTCGTCCCCGCCGCCGACCTGGACGCCGCCCTCCGGGCCGCGACCCGGGTGTCCTTCGACCGCCTCGACTCCGACGGGTGCATGTCGACCAACGACACCGTCACCGTGATGGCGAGCGGGGCCAGCGGCATCACGCCCACCCCGGCCGACTTCACCGAAGCCCTGGTCCGGGCCTGCACCGACCTCGCCATGCAGCTGCTCAAGGACGCGGRGGGAGCCGACCACGAGATCGCCATCACGGCCCTCAACGCCGCCTCCGAGGACGAGGCGGTGGAGGTGGCGCGCAGCGTCGCCCGCTCCAACCTCTTCAAGGCCGCCGTCTTCGGCAACGACCCCAACTGGGGCCGCGTGCTCGCCAGCATCGGGACGACGCACGCGGCCTTCGACCCCGCCGACCTCGACGTCGCCATGAAYGGCGTGTGGGTCTGCCGGCGCTCGACCCCGGCGGAGGACCCGGCCACCGTCGACCTCACCGGCCGCGAGGTCAGCGTCACCATCGACCTCAAGGCCGGCGACGCCCGGGCCACCGTCTGGACCGACGACCTGACTCACGCCTACGTCCACGAGAACAGCGCGTACAGCTCATGACCACCGAGAACAGCTCCACCAACCGTCCCGACCCCGCCAAGGCACGCACCCTTGCGGCCGCCCTGCCGTGGCTCAAGCGCTACCACGGCCGCACCATCGTCGTGAAGTACGGCGGCAACGCGATGACCGACGACACCCTCAAGGCCGCCTTCGCCGAGGACGTCGCCTTCCTGCGCTTCGCCGGCTTCAAGCCGGTCGTGGTCCACGGCGGCGGCCCTCAGATCTCCGCGATGCTCAAGCGTCTCGACATCACCTCGGAGTTCCGGGGCGGACTGCGCGTGACCACCCCGGAGGCGATGGACGTCGTCCGCATGGTGCTGGTCGGCCAGGTGCAGCGCGAGCTCGTCGGCCTCATCAACCAGCACGGGCCGCTCGCGGTGGGTCTCTCCGGCGAGGACGCCGGCCTGTTCACCGCCAAGGCCACCAACACGGTCGTGGACGGCGAGGAGGTCGACCTCGGTCTCGTGGGCGAGGTGGCCAAGGTGCGGCCCGAGGCCGTCCAGGACATCGTCGCGGCCGGCCGCATCCCGGTGATCTCCAGCGTGGCGCCCGACGAGAACGGGCAGGTCCACAACGTCAACGCGGACACCGCCGCCGCGGCCCTCGCGATCGCGCTCGACGCCGAGAAGCTGCTGGTGCTGACCGACGTGGAGGGCCTGTTCCGCGACTGGCCGCACAGCGACGACGTCATCCAGGAGATCAGCCCCGAGTCGCTGGAGGAGATGCTCCCGTCGCTGGCGAGCGGCATGGTCCCCAAGATGACCGCGTGCCTCCAGGCCGTGCGGGGCGGGGTGCCCCGGGCCACCGTGGTCGACGGGCGTGAGCCGCACGCCGTGCTGCTCGAGATCTTCACCGACGAGGGGGTCGGCACCCAGGTGCTGCCCGGCGTCGAGACCAGGCTGCGCAAGGCGCACACGACCCCGGAGGTCAAGCAATGAGCTGGCAGGACCGCTACGAGGGCGCCCTGATGGACACCTTCGGCACGCCGCGGCTCAAGCTCGCGCGTGGCGAGGGCGTCCGCGTCTGGGACGACACCGGTCGCGAGTACGTCGACCTCTTCGCCGGCATCGCCGTCAACGCGCTCGGCCACGCCCACCCGGCGGTCGTCGAGGCCGTCACCACCCAGCTCCGCACGCTGGGACACGTCTCCAACTTCATGGCCTCCGAGCCGCAGCTCGCCCTCGCCGAGCGGCTCCTGGAGCTCATCGAGGCACCGGGCCGGGTCTTCTTCTCCAACTCCGGCACCGAGGCCAACGAGGCCGCCCTCAAGCTGTCCCGGCGTACCGGACGCACCCACCTCGTCGCGGCCACCGGCAGCTTCCACGGGCGCACCATGGGTGCGCTGGCCCTGACGTCCAAGGCGGCCTACCGCGAACCCTTCGAGCCGCTGCCGGGCCACGTCACGTTCGTGGAGTACGGCGACGAGGCCGCGCTCGCCGCCGCGGTCACCGACGAGACCGCGGCCGTCGTCCTCGAACCGATCCAGGGCGAGGCCGGCGTGCACGTGGCCCCCGACGGCTACCTCGCCTCGGCCCGGGAGATCACCTCCCACCACGGTGCGCTGCTGTGGCTCGACGAGGTGCAGACCGGCATCGGTCGCACCGGAGCCTGGTTCGCCCACCAGCTGCCGTTCGCCGGGGGAGTGACCCCGGACGTCGTCACCCTGGCCAAGGGTTTGGGTGGAGGCATCCCCATCGGGGCCACCATCGCCCTCGGCGACGCGGGCAGCCTGCTCCAGCCCGGCAACCACGGCACCACGTTCGGCGGCAACCCGGTCGCCTGCGCGGCCGCCCTCGCCGTGCTCGACACCATCGACCGCGACGGGCTCCTCGAGCACGTCGAGCACGTCGGCAAGCGGCTCGCCGACGCGCTGGCCGACCAGCCGGTCGTCACCGAGGTGCGTGGCCACGGCCTGATGCTGGCCGCGGACCTCGACGCCGACGACGCCGCCGCGGTGGTCGACGCCGGGCGCGACGCCGGCTACCTGCTCAACGCGACCGGGCCGGCCACGCTGCGCTTCGTCCCTCCGCTGGTGATCTCGGACTCCGACGTCGAGGCCTTCGCCGCCGCGTTCGGCGGCATCGTCGCGGGCGCGCGGACGGACACGGGAGGGGGAGCCTGATGCGGCACCTGCTGGCTGACGACGACCTCACCCCCGCGGAGCAGGCCGAGGTCCTCGACCTCGCGGCCGCGATCAAGGCGGACCCCTTCGCCCTCCGTCCGCTCGACGGCCCCCGCACCGTTGCGATGGTCTTCGATCGCCCCACGCTGCGCACGCAGGTGTCCTTCTCGGCGGGGATCGTCGAGCTCGGCGGGCACGCGATGACGGTCGACGGCGGCCTTGCCGCGATGGGGGAGCGCGAGTCGGTCGAGGACGTCGCCCGGGTGCTGGGCCGACAGTCCGCGGCGATCGTGTGGCGCACGGCCCACCAGACGGACCTGGTCACGATGGCCGCGTACGCCGGCGTGCCCGTGGTCAACGCGCTGACCGACGAGTTCCACCCCTGCCAGCTCCTCGCCGACCTCCAGACCGTGCGCGAGCACGTCGGCACCCTGGCCGGCACCCGGGTGGCGTTCGTCGGCGACGGGGCCTGCAACATGGGCAACTCCTGGGTCCTCGCCGGGGCGACCGCGGGCATGCACGTCACGGTCGGGGCTCCCGAGGGCTACGAGCCCGACGCCGCCGTGGTGGCCCGGGCCCGCGAGATCGCCCGGGGGACCGGCGGATCGGTGACCCTCGAACGGGACCCGACCGTCGCGGCCGCCGACGCCGCCGTGGTCGTCACCGACACGTGGGTGTCGATGGGCCGCGAGGAGGAGGCGGCCGACCGGCTGCGCCTCTTCACGCCGTACTCCGTGACCGCCGAGCTGCTCGCCCACGCCGACGAGGACGCGATCGTCATGCACTGCCTGCCCGCCTACCGTGGCACCGAGATCGACACTGCGGTGATCGACGGTCCGCAGAGCGTCGTCTGGGACGAGGCGGAGAACCGTCGGCACGCCCAGAAGGCGATCCTGGCCTGGCTGCTGGAGCGCGCATGAACGACACCGCGACCAGCCCCACCACCAAGAGCGCGAGGCACCAGCGCATCATCGACCTCGTGACCCACCACGACGTCCGCTCGCAGACCGAGCTGGCCGAGCTGCTGGCCGGCCGCGGGGTGCACGTCACCCAGGCGACCCTGAGCCGCGATCTCGACGAGCTCGACGCGGTCAAGATCCGCAGCGCGTCCGGCTCCCTCGTGTACGCCGTCCCTGCCGAGGGCGGGGACCGGTCGCCGGGCGCGACCCGGGAGACGGCCGCGGCCCTCGACCGGCTGTCCCGGCTGTGCGGGGAGCTGCTCGTCAGCGCGGACGCGAGCGCCAACCTGGTGGTGCTGCGCACCCCGCCGGGGGCAGCCCAGTTCCTCGCCAGCGCGTTCGACAAGGCCGATCTCGGCGACGTGCTCGGCACGATCGCCGGCGACGACACCGTGCTCGTCATCGGACGCGACGCGGCCGGCGGTGAGGCGCTCGCCCAACGCTTCCTGCGCCTGGCCCACCACGACACGAAATCCCCCCAACCTGCAAAGGAAGACTTCTGAGATGAGCAAGGTCCTCACCTCCCTCCCCGTCGGCGAACGCGTCGGCATCGCCTTCTCCGGAGGCCTCGACACCTCGGTGGCCGTGGCCTGGATGCGCGCCAAGGGCGCCGTCCCGTGCACGTACACCGCCGACATCGGCCAGTACGACGAGCCGGACATCTCCGGTGTCCCCGGCCGTGCGGTGGAGTACGGCGCCGAGATCGCCCGCGCCGTCGACTGCCGCACCTCGCTCGTCGAGGAGGGGCTCGCCGCCCTGGCCTGCGGGGCCTTCCACATCCGCTCGGGTGGCCGCGCCTACTTCAACACCACGCCCCTGGGCCGCGCCGTCACCGGCATGATGCTGGTCCGTGCCATGCACGAGGACGACGTCGACATCTGGGGCGACGGGTCGACCTTCAAGGGCAACGACATCGAGCGGTTCTACCGCTACGGCCTCCTCGCCAACCCCGAGCTGCGCATCTACAAGCCGTGGCTCGACGCCGACTTCGTGCACGAGCTGGGCGGCCGCACCGAGATGAGCCAGTGGCTCACCGAGCGGGGACTGCCCTACCGCGACAGCGAGGAGAAGGCGTACTCCACCGACGCCAACATCTGGGGCGCCACCCACGAGGCCAAGACCCTGGAGCACCTCGACGTGTCCCTGGAGACCGTCCAGCCGATCATGGGCGTGAAGTTCTGGGACCCGGCGGTCGACATCGCCACCGAGGACGTCACCATCCGCTTCGAGCAGGGCCGCCCGGTCGCCATCGGCGCCACGTCGTACGCCGACCCGGTCGCGCTGGTCATGAAGGCCAACGAGATCGGTGGCCGGCACGGACTGGGGATGTCGGACCAGATCGAGAACCGGATCATCGAGGCCAAGTCGCGCGGGATCTACGAGGCCCCGGGCATGGCACTGCTCTGGATCGCCTACGAGCGGCTGCTCAACGCGGTGCACAACGAGGACACCATCGCCAACTACCACCACGAGGGCCGTCGCCTCGGCCGGCTGCTGTACGAAGGACGCTGGCTGGACCCGCAGGCGCTGATGATGCGCGAGTCCATCCAGCGCTGGATCGCCTCGCTGGTGACCGGGGAGGTGACCATCCGGCTGCGTCGCGGCGAGGACTACACCGTCCTGGCCACCGACGGGCCGGCGTTCTCCTACCACCCGGACAAGCTCTCGATGGAGCGCACGGACAACGCCGTCTTCGGTCCCACCGACCGCATCGGCCAGCTGACCATGCGCAACCTCGACATCGCCGACTCGCGGGCCAAGCTCGAGCAGTACGCGAGCCAGCCCCAGGACCAGGGCCACGTCCTGGTCGAGAACGGCAACCTCTTCGGCGAGATCGAGCCCGGCGGGGCCGACCGGATCGCGCGCCGCAACGGGGCCGACCAGCTCGACGACGAGGCGCTCGACCACGCCGCGATGGACGTCGGGACCGACTGATGGCCGAGCAGGGCAGCGGCACCACCAACCAGGGCGCGCTGTGGGGCGGCCGGTTCGCCTCCGGTCCGTCCCCGGAGCTCGAGGCGCTGTCGCGCTCCACGCACTTCGACTGGCGCCTGACCCCGTACGACCTGGCCGGGTCGCGCGCCCACGCCAACGCCCTGCACGGCGCCGGTCTCCTCACCGACCCGGACCACGCCGAGCTGACGCGCGGCCTGCAGGTGCTGGGGGAGAGGTACGCCGCCGGCGCCCTGCACCCGGACCCCTCCGACGAGGACGTGCACGGGGCGCTCGAGCGCCTGCTCCTCGAGGAGGTCGGCCCCGACGTCGGAGGTCGGCTCCGGGCCGGTCGCTCCCGCAACGACCAGGTCGCCACCTTGTTCAAGGCGTTCCTGCGCGACCACGCCAGGGTGGTCGCGGGTCAGGTGCTCGACCTCGTCGACGCCCTGGTCGCGCAGGCTCAGGGCCACCTCGACGTGATCATGCCCGGGCGCACCCATCTCCAGCACGCGCAGCCGGTGCTGCTGTCGCACCACCTGCTCGCGCACACCTGGCCGTTGCTGCGCGACGTGTCGCGGCTGGCGGACTGGGACGCGCGGGTCGCCGGCGACTCGCCGTACGGGTCGGGCGCCCTGGCGGGTTCCTCGCTGGGGCTGGACCCGACTGCGGTGGCGCACGAGCTCGGCTTCACCGGGTCCAGCGCCAACTCCATCGACGGCACCGCCGCACGCGACTTCGTCGCCGAGCTCGCCTTCGTGACCGCGATGATCGGCGTCGACGTCTCCCGGCTCGCCGAGGAGGTCATCCTGTGGACCACGCGGGAGTTCGACTTCGCGCGGCTCCACGACTCCTGGTCGACCGGGTCGAGCATCATGCCGCAGAAGAAGAACCCGGACATCGCCGAGCTCGCCCGGGGCAAGGCCGGCCGGCTGGTCGGCAACCTGGCCGGGTTGATGACCACGCTCAAGGCCCTGCCGTTGGCCTACAACCGGGACCTCCAGGAGGACAAGGAGCCGGTCTTCGACTCGGTCGACACCCTCGAGGTCCTGCTCCCCGCGTTCACCGGGATGGTCGCCACCCTGGAGTTCAACACCGCCCGGATGGCCGAGCTCGCGCCGCAGGGCTTCTCCCTCGCCACGGACGTCGCCGAGTGGCTGGTCCGCGAAGGCGTCCCGTTCCGGGTCGCCCACGAGGTGGCCGGTGCCTGTGTACGCCGTTGCGAGGAGCTCGGCGTCGAGCTGCACGAGCTGACGGACGAGCAGATGGCCGCCATCTCGCCCGACCTCGGACCGGGTGTCCGGGAGGTCCTCAGCGTCGAGGGGTCGGTCGCGTCGCGCACCGGCCGCGGCGGCACCGCCCCGGACCGCGTCCGCGACCAGCTCATCGAGCTCACCGGCCAGGTGGCCGCCCACCGTGAGCGGCTCGGCTGACCTGCACGACCTGCTGGGGGGAGCGGTCCACGAGGTGGCGCCGCTCCTCCTCGGT
>NZ_JBFUKA010000040.1:0-38661 GCF_056401085.1 Nocardioides sp. P4_G4 | reverse complement strand
GCACGAGGGCGGCCACGCCGACCACGACCACCAGCACGGCGACGGCGACCAGGTCGGCAAGTGGGGACGACGGGGTGACGCCCTCGGCCACCAGCGTGGCCGTGACGTTGGCGCAGACGGCCACGCAGACCCAGCCGAGGTAGAGCCCGAAGGTCCCCTCGACGACCACCCGCTCGGCGAGCGCCGACGGTGCGCCGAGGTCGGCGAGGCGCCGCACCAGCAGGCCGAGCACCAGCACCAGGGCGAGGATCACGACCACGCTCGGCCACAGCCAGCCCTGCTGGGTGACCAGCAGCCAGGCGGCGTTGAGCGCCATCGAGGCCGCTGCCAGCCAGCCGGTGGCGCGTGCCCTCGGCGAGGCGGTGACCGACGGCAGCCACTGCCAGATCGTGTACGCCGCGAGGCCGGCGTACACCACCGACCAGATGGAGAAGGCCGGCCCCAGCGGCGCCAGCAGCGTGGCGTCGGCCGCCAGCGCCCCACCCGACGACTCCTCGACCCGGGTGCCGATCACGCCGACGCCCACCAAGGTCCCCACGATGCAGAAGACCTCGGCGAGCGTGACGACGACCTGGCGGGCCCGGTCGGCGCCGGTGGCTGACGTGGTGCGCTCCGCGATGCCCATGGCGCCATCCAACACGCCTCGCGGTCAGCCGCGCGCGCAGCCGTCAGGGTGTGAGCCGGTGCAGGTCGCGCGGGAAGAGGGTGACCTCCCGGACGTTGGCCGCCTCCACCAGCCGGGCGACCCAGCGCTCCAGCCCGATCGCGAAGCCGCCGTGCGGCGGCATCCCGTGTCGGAAGGCCTGGAGGTACGCCGCGTAGTCGGCCGGGTCCTCGCCGCGCGCGCGGATCGCGGCGTCGTAGTCGCTCGGCCGGTGCAGCCGCTGACCACCGGTGACCAGCTCGAGGCCGCGGAAGAGCAGGTCGAAGCTGTTGGACCAGCGGGGGTCGTCGGGCTGGGGGTGGGTGTAGAAGGGCCGCTTGGCCATCGGGTAGCCCTCGACCGCCAGGAAGTCCGACCCGTGCTCCTCCAGCGCCCACGCCCCGAGTGCCCGCTCGTGCTCGGGGGCCAGGTCCGGCTCGTCCGCGGGTGCCCCGACCAGCGCGAGCGCGTCGGCGAAGTGGATGACCGGGATCTCGGCCGGCACCTCCGGCACCCGCGCGCCGGTCCGCTCGACCGCCGTCGCGGCGTGCTCACCGATGCCGGCGACCATCTCGGCCAGCACCTCGCGCAGGACCGCGAGCACGTCGCGGTGGTCGCGGACGAAGCCCAGCTCGACGTCGAGGGAGCGGTACTCCGCGAGGTGGCGCACGGTGTCGTGCGGCTCGGCCCGGAAGACCGGCCCGACCTCGTAGACGCGCTCGAAGACGCCGACGAGCTGCTGCTTGTAGAACTGCGGGCTCTGGGCCAGGTAGGCCGGTCGGCCGAAGTAGTCCACGGCGAAGACGGATGAGCCCGACTCGGTCGCCGACTCCACGAACTTCGGGGTGGTGACCTCGGTGAAGCCGTGGGCGTCGAGACTGGACCGGAAGCCGCGCAGCGACGCGGCCGCCAGCTCCCAGCGGGCGCGCTGGGCGGGATGGCGCCACAGCACCGGGGCGTGGTCCAGGAGCGTGGGCAGCTGGACGTCCAGGTGCGGGCGCCAGAGCTCGGCGGGCGGGGTCTCGGCGGGCTCGGTGAGCGCCTCGACCACCGCCTCGGTGACCTCGACGCCGCCCGGCGCCTGCGGGTTGGAGGTGGCCGTGCCGGTCACCCGGACCGTCGTCTCCTCGGGAGGTACGACGCTCCCGRCCGGCAGCACGACCTGGGCCAGGCCGCTGCGGTCGCGGACGACCAGGAAGGTGATCTTCGCCAGCTCGCGCCGGCGGTGGACCCACCCCTCCAGCGTCACCGGGGACCCGGGCGCGAGGGTGGGCAGGGATGTGCAGAGCGATCTCATGGCGACCTCCAGGTGGACTGGGCCCTGGAGGTGTGGGCGGGGGCTAGGTCGCGGTGCCACCACACCTTTGCCGGGTCGACCCCGGCCTCTCGTCGGACACGCCGGACGCGCGGACGGCCGCTGCGCTGCAGGTGTGCAGGAGAGGTGTCAGGTCCCGCGGACGTCACCCCGATGCTAGGGCCCCCGACGCCCCTCGTGCACATCGTTTGCGGGCACCGGTCGCGTCGCCGACGTGCGGCACACTCGCCCCATGCTCATGCACCTGCGGCTCACCGTCCCCACCGAGCTCAGCGACGACGTGGTCGACCTGCTGGAGAGCCAGGACCGCTCGGCCAACCTCACCGTGCAGGTCGGGGCGTCCCGGTCGCCGGTGGGCGACCTGGTGGAGTGCGACGTCGCGCGCGAGCTGGTGGGGGAGGTGCTGACCCGGCTCAAGGCGCTGGCGCTCGACGAGGTGGGCGGCATCGTGGTGACCACGCCGACCGCGACGCCCTTCGCCGGCGCCCGACGGCTCGAGGCCGTCGCTCCCGGCGACCCCGAGGACGCCGTCATCTGGGACGCGGTCATCGAGCAGGCCTACACCGCGAGCCGGCCCACGGTGTCCTTCCACGTCTTCCTGGTGCTGGCGACGCTGCTGGCCGCGATCGCGGTGATCACCGACTCGGCCGTGCTGGTCATCGGCGCGATGGTGGTCGGGCCGGAGTTCGGCACGGTCGCTGCGATCGCGACCGGGATGGTCTTCGGCCGTCGCGGCCTGACCGTCCGCGCGCTGCGCCTGCTGGTGATGAGCTTCGCCGTGGCGATAGCGGTGGTGGCCCTGCTGAGCTTCGTGGCCAACCTGACGGGCCTCGTCACCCCGGAGATGGTCACCCGGGCCCGACCCCAGACCGGCTTCATCTGGCACCCCGACCGCTGGTCGTTCATCGTCGCGCTGATCGCCGGTGCCGCGGGCGTCCTGGCCCTCTCCACGGCCCGGGCCAATGCGATGGTCGGCGTCTTCATCTCGGTCACCACCGTCCCCGCGGCCGGCAACCTGGCCCTGGCCATCGGCACCTGGGCGCCCTCGGAGATGCGCGGCTCGATCGCGCAGCTCGGGGTCAACCTCTTCGGCATGCTGCTCGCCGGTGTGCTGGTGCTGCTCCTCCTGCGCGCCGTGTGGAACCGGGTCCTGGTCGGGGCGCAGCGACTCTTCTCGCGCCCGCAGGCGGGCGGTCAGTCGGCCACGAGGTAGCGGTAGGTGTGGTGGGTGACGAACCCCAGCCGCTGGTAGAGCCGGATCGCGCCCGGGTTGTCGGTCTCCACCTGGAGCATGGCGGTGCGCGCCCCGCGCGAGGCCGCCCAGTCGAGGAGCCCGGCCACGACCTGCGTGCCCAGTCCTCGCCGCCGGTGGTCCACCTCGACCGCCACCGCGTCGAGCACCACCCAGTCGCCGTCCAGCGTCGCCCGGCCGGTCGCTGTGCCGTCACCGAGCTCGATCACCACCCGGTCGGCCTCCTCGGCGTAGCGCTCCGTCGTCGGGGCATGGGGATCTCGTGACGTGGCGCCGCAGGCGCGCAGGGCCCCGGCGACCCCGGCGACCTGGCAGTGCGCCGACCCGCTGCCCAGGTCCCGCCAGCCGAGGTCCCGCAGACCGGACTCCACCTCGGAGCCGGCGACGGCCATCACCATCGGCTCCCGGTCCCGGTCGCGGTGCCACGCCTGCACGGCACCGGCCGCCTCCTCGAGCGCTCGGCCGGGGTCGCCCATCGCCAGCGCCGAGTTGGCCCGCCGCCGCAACCGTCCGTCGTGGGCCGGGGCGCAGCGCAGCACCCACTCGCCGAGCGGCTCGGCGACCAGGTCGGGCCACAGCACGTGCGTGTGGAGCTCGACGGCGCGCGGGGAGTCGCGGTGCCGCACCGAGGGGCGGGGCGGGACCGGCTTGCCGGACACGATGTCGGCGACCGGCACCCGGACGGGGCCGTGGACCGAGTCGATGAGCACGACCCCGTCGCGCCCCGTGCCCCACGCGAGGCAGACCCCGAGGACGTCGTTGAGGGCGGGCCCGCCGGTGGGACCGGTCTCCCCGCGCACCACGTGGCGCACGACCACCCGCTGGCCGACGACGTGGGGCCCGAGCAGGTGCCTGCCCACGAGGTGGGGTTCCGGCGTCGAGGACATGACGAGGATATTAGAGTGGTCACGTTCGCTCCATCCCTTGCCTCCAGGAGGACCCGGTGACCTACGTCATCGCCCAGCCGTGCGTCGACCTCAAGGACCGCGCGTGCGTCGACGAGTGCCCCGTCGACTGCATCTACGAGGGCAAGCGCATGCTCTACATCCACCCCGACGAGTGCGTCGACTGTGGTGCCTGCGAGCCGGTCTGCCCGGTGGAGGCGATCTTCTACGAGGACGACACCCCGGAGGAGTGGAAGGCCTACTACGAGGCTAACGTCCAGTTCTTCGACGACCTCGGCTCGCCCGGTGGCGCCGCCAAGATGGGCGAGATCGACAAGGACCACCCGCTCGTCGCCGCGCTGCCCCCGCAGGAGCACGACGAGTGATCCCGTCGGAGGTCGAGGAGGTCGCGCAGCGGCCCTCTCGGAACCCCCGATCCCTTGTGTCGCGGCGCCTCCCGGACTTCCCGTGGGACAAGCTCACGGAGCACGCCGCCCGCGCGCGCTCGCACCCGGACGRCATCGTCGACCTGTCGGTCGGCACTCCCGTCGACCCCACGCCCGAGGTCGTGCAGCGGGCGCTCGCCGAGGCTGCCGACTCGCCTGGCTACCCCACCACGATCGGCCTCGAGGCGACCCGCCAGGCGGCGATCGGCTGGTTGGGTCGCCGCTTCGGCGTCACCGGCCTCGGCCTCGATGCGGTGCTGCCGGTCATCGGCTCCAAGGAGCTGATCGGCTCGATGCCGGTGCACCTCGGCATCGGTCCGGGCGACCTCATCGCCTACCCCGAGCTGGCCTACCCGACGTACGAGGTGGGCGCCGCGCTGGCGGGAGCCCGCGCGATCGCGACCGACTCGCTCACGGCGATCGGTCCCGAGGTGCCGCGGCTGCTGTGGCTCAACAGCCCGTCCAACCCGACGGGCCGGGTGCTGCCCGTCGAGCACCTGCGCAAGGTGGTCGAGTGGTGCCGTGATCGGGGCACGATCCTCGTCTCCGACGAGTGCTACCTCGAGTGCGCGTGGGACACGACGCCGGTCTCGGTGCTGCACCCGGACGTCTGCGACGGCAGCCACGAGGGCATCCTGGCCGTCCACTCGCTCTCCAAGCGCTCCAACCTCGCGGGCTACCGCTGCGCGTTCGTCGCGGGGGACCCGGCACTCGTCGGCGAGCTGCTCGCGGTCCGCAAGAACCTCGGGCTCCAGATGCCCGGTCCCCAGCAGCGCGCGATGATCGCGGCGCTCGACGACGACACGCACGTCGTCGAGCAGCACGCCCGGTACGCCGCCCGGCGCGCCAGGCTGCGCGAGGCGCTGGAGGGCGCGGGTTTCCGCATCGAGCACTCCGAGGCGTCGCTCTACCTGTGGAGCAGCCGCGACGAGGACTGCTGGGCCACGGTGTCGGCCCTGGCCGACCTCGGGATCCTGGTCGCTCCCGGCGAGTTCTACGGCCCGGCCGGTCGCCGACACGTCCGCGTGGCCTTCACGGCCACCGACGAGCGCATCGACGCAGCGGTCGCGCGGCTCTCCGCCTGAGGCGCACGCCGCCTCGGGAGCACGCCGCGCCTCGCCTCACGATGCGGAGGTCACGTCCGCCTCCGACAGCGGCCGCCGCGAGCGCATCATGGTGTGCAGCCCCTCGGACGGGACCGCGTGCGGGGCGACGATCGGCCCGACGGTGGGCCTCTCGAGGGGTGCGCTCGGGGGCCGGACCACGGACCGGGAGGCGTCACCGCGCCGGGGGAGGGGCACGACCGTGGGCCGCGCCGACGGGTCCACGACCTGGTCAGCGCTGTCGCTGACCCAGGCGTCCCCCGGAGCAGCCGGCATCGGGTGTGCGCCGTCCTCCGGCTGATGCTGCTCGACCTCGGGGCGTTCCTCGAACGCCTCTGCGTGCCGCACCTGGACGGCGGAGATGCTCTCCATGCGCAGGACCGACAGCACGCCGTCGTTGCGATGGAGGACGAGCCCGTGCCCGTCCAGGGCGTTCACGTGCCCGGACAGCCACTGGCCGGCGACGAGCACGTCCACGCTCACGCCGGTTCCCTGGGCCCGGGAGAGGGCAGTGCCGATGGTGTAGAGAGTCGAGTTGCGCATGGCCGGGACGTTAGGACCGGAGGGTCCCGCCGTCCGCCGACGCCGCATGCACGTACCCACTTTGGGGAGGGGTGGATCAGACCGCCCGGTCGCCGGGCGCGGCCGGCATCGGATGGGCCTGGCCGCTCGGCATGGGCTGGGCCGCGTCCTCGTGACCGCCCGCCTCCACCTCGGGCCGCCCCTCGAAGACGGCGGCCTGGCGCACCTTGACCGCATCGATGCTCTGCATCCGGATGATGGAGAGCTCGTCGTCCTCGCCGTGCAGCACCACGCCGTGCCCGTCGAGCGCGCTCACGCGCCCGTGGATCCACTGGCCGGTGACGAGCAGGTCGACGGCCACCTCGGCGTCCTGGGCCCTGCTCAGGGCCGTGCCGATCGTGTAGAGCGTCGAGGTGAAGCTGGCCATGTCTGGTCCTCGCGATGGGCCGGTCGGAGCACCGGGTCGCGCCATGGTAGGCCCGCGACGGTCGGAGCCGGTCGGAGCCGGCGGCGACGGCGCCCGGGGTCAGTCCGCGACGTCGACGTGCACGTGGTCCCGGTGCTCCAGGATCGCCCGGTCGCCCCGGGAGGAGGACGGCACGTCGTAGTCGGTCCACCCGTCGTCACTGCGCGCCCCGGCCCGCCAGATCCGGTCGTCGAAGATGATCGTGTTGATCGACAGCCGGTCCGCCTGCGCGACCAGGTAGTGGGCGAGCGCCCAGCCGCGCTTGGTGTTGGCGGCGCTGATCGGCCGCACGAACACGTCGACGGCCCGGCCCTCGTAGTGCGCCGAGCCCTCCATGTGCCCCGACGACACGCCGCCCGGCTGGAAGCCCCCGAGGGAGAGCGGGCCGAAGGCCGCCTCGAGGTCCTGGCGGACGGTGGCCGCGCGGCGTACGAGACCGGTGTCGTCGAGTCGGTCGCTGGCCTCCTCGGCGTCGCCCGGGGTCTCGCACCAGAAGGCCGCCTCGTGGTTGCCGGTGAGCGCGGAGGCGAGCGCGCGCCCGTCGGCCTCGTGGTCGGCGTACGCCTCCGGGAAGGCGGAGCGCTGCACGGCCTGGGCAGCCACGGTGATCTCCATCGCCTCGTACCCGTCGACCCGCATCAGCGCGTCGTAGAAGGCGTTGATGGAGTGGACGGGGTCGAGGATCTCCTGGACCGTGCCCCAGCCCTGGGACGGGCGTTGCTGGAACAGGCCCACCGAGTCCCGGTCGCCGTGCTCGATGTTGAGCAGGTCCGACTCCTGGTACGCCGCGGCCAGCGCGATGCTGGCGGCGCGCGCGGGCAGCCCGCGCTGGACGGAGACAGCGGCGATGAGGGCGGCGTTCTCCGCCTGCTCCAGGCTCAGGTCGACGACCAGGCCRTCGACCTCGGCGGTGCAGCCGGAGGAGGCGAAGAGGGTGCCACCGTCGCGGTCGACCAGGACGCCGACCCCGACGAAGACGAGGACCACGACCACACCTGCGACGACGGCCCTGCCGAGCCGGGTCATGCGCTAGTCGTTGGCGTGGAGCGCGGTGTTGAGGGCGATGCCCTCGCGCTTCCACGGCACGGCCTCGATCGCTCCGCTGACCGAGTTGCGACGGAACAGGACGTTGCTGGCGCCCGAGAGCTCGAGGGCCTTGACGACCTTGCCGTCGTCGGCGGGCAGGGTCACCTTGGTGCCGGCGGTGACGTAGCAGCCGGCCTCGACGACGCAGTCGTCGCCGAGGGAGATGCCGATGCCGGCGTTGGCCCCCAGCAGGCAGCGCTCGCCGACGGAGACGACCTCCTTGCCGCCACCCGACAGGGTGCCCATGATCGACGCGCCGCCGCCGATGTCGGAGCCGTCGCCGACCAGGACGCCGGCCGAGATCCGGCCCTCGACCATCGAGGCGCCCAGCGTGYCGGCGTTGAAGTTGACGAAGCCCTCGTGCATGACGGTGGTGCCGCTGGCGAGGTGCGCGCCGAGGCGGACGCGGTCGGCGTCGGCGATCCGGACCCCGGAGGGCAGGACGTAGTCGACCATCCGTGGGAACTTGTCGACGCCGAAGATCGTGACGTGGCCCCGCTCGCGCTGGAGGCGGGCGCGGGTGAGCTCGAAGCCCTCCACCGCACACGGCCCGGCGCTGGTCCACACGACGTTGGTGAGCAGGCCGAACACGCCGTCCATGGAGATCTCGTGGGGCCGGACCAGCCGGCTGGAGAGCAGGTGCAGGCGCAGCCACACGTCCTCGGTGGTGGCCGGGGCGGCACCGAGGTCGGCGATCTCCACGGCCCGCAGCTCGCGGCGCGTGCCGCGGGCGTCGTCCGGCCCGGCGAGCGCGACCAGGGCGTCGGGCACGCCCTGGCCCGCGCGCTCACCCAGGGCGGGGGCGGGGAACCAGACGTCGAGGACGTGGTCGGCGGAGTCGAGGGTCACCAGGCCGTGGCCCCACGCGGGACGGGCAGCGGAGTCAGTCACGGCGGCAAGACTACGGAGTCGTGCCTCACTGCCCGGTCCGGCCGTCCAGGCACTCCCTCAGCAGGTCCGCGTGGCCGCAGTGGCGCGCGTACTCCTCGATCATGTGCACCACCACGTCGCGGACCTCGATCTCGTCGCCGTGCACGTCCACCAGCGCGTCGAGGTCGGTGCGCTCCAGCACCTCCCGGGCGTGGGCGACCTCCTGGCGCAGCAGCACGAACGAGGCGTCCACCAGCTCCTGGGTCGGCTCGCCGAACTCGAAGCCGCCGTCCTCGTGCTGGAAGTGCCGCTCGAGGTCGTGCTGCCCCTCCAGGATGCGGCGGAACCACGACTGCTCGACCCGGGCGAAGTGCCGCACCATGCCGAGCAGCGACATCCGCGACGGGGGCACGGAGCGGGTGCCGAGCTGCTCGGGCGTGAGGCCCTCGCACTTCATCTCCAGGGTGGCGCGGTAGTGCTCGAGGTACTCCGCGAGCACGGCGCGCTCGCCGCGCGCCGTGGTCTCGTTCATCCGCGGGTCCTGGTCCTGGGGCAGCCACATGCCGTTGAAGCCGATCTCCGTCATGGCCCCACCCAACCGCGTCGCCGCCCGTGGCCGCAACGCGGTTGTCGGACTCGGGGCCCGCCGCTCCCGGTCTGTCCCGGTCGGGCTCGGTCAGTCCCGGTCGGGGACGAAGACCTCGTCGACCGGCACCGCGAAGAGCCGGCTGATCCGGAAGGCCAGCGACAGGCGGGGGTCGAAGTGGCCCTTCTCGATCGAGATCACGGTCTGCCGGGACACCCCCAGGGCGTCCGCGCACTCGGCCTGTGACAGGCCGGCGTCCTCGCGCAACGCCCTGAGGCGGTTGTCCATCAGCCCTCCCGGCGCTGCAGCAGGACCAGCCGGGTGCTCATGTCGACCAGGCCGAGGAGCAGGAAGGCCCAGCTCGGCAGCGCGGCGGTGTCGAGGACCGAGGAGGCGAAGGTCGCCAGCCCCATCGCCACCATCGTGTCGTAGAACGCGCCGCTGCTCGCCCGGGTCGTCCACTGCGACTCGATGGAGTCGGCGTCGCGCTCGGGGTACGGCGTACGGTCCAGCACGATCGCGACCAGCGCGGCGATGAAGGGCAGGCTCATCGCGGCGAACACGGTGAAGGTGACGGCATCGGAGCCATCGGTGCGTGCCCAGGCGGCGACGGCCCCGACGGCGGTGGCGCCGACGAGCCCGGCGCCGACCGCGACCGCCCGACGGGTGGTGCTGCTGCGGTCGGTCTCGGTGCTGGTCATGAGGGCTCCCCGTGCGGTGTGGTGTATGACTTCTTTGACATGAGGATGGGTGAACGACGCGTCTCTGTCAAGTTTCTTTGACACGTCTCGATTCTGATTCGCGCCCTCCTCACCCCGCGCCGTACGATCGCGGCACAGGCGTCTGAGCCGTCATCAGCGGCGAGCCTTTCGGAAGAACGGCCGTCGCGCACCGGCGATGAGCTCACTAGAACCGGACGGGTGGCCCGTCACAGCCAGCAACGAGTGGCACCGCCGGGAGGCGGCGCAAGCGAGGTGGTACCGCGGTCGCGTCCGAGAAGTCGGCGCAGTCGTCCTCGTGGTTTCGAGACAGGACTCCGTCCTTCCTCAACCAGCGAGACGAGAGAGAACCCATGACGTACCCCAAGGTCAGCCACACCGACGCCACCACCATCCCGAGCGCGCCGACGTTCCCGGCGATCGAGGAGGCCGTGCTGGCCTACTGGGACGCCGACGACACCTTTGCTGCGAGCGTCGAGCAGCGCAAGGCCGGCACCGACGGCGACAACGAGTTCGTGTTCTACGACGGCCCGCCCTTCGCCAACGGCCTGCCGCACTACGGCCACCTGCTCACCGGCTACGTCAAGGACCTCATCCCGCGCTACCAGACGATGCGCGGCAAGCGGGTCGAGCGCCGCTTCGGCTGGGACACCCACGGCCTGCCCGCCGAGCTCGAGGCGATGCGCCAGCTCGGCCTCAAGACCACCGACGAGATCCACGAGCTCGGCATCGAGAAGTTCAACGCCGCCTGCCGCGAGTCCGTCCTGAAGTACACCGGCGACTGGCGCGACTACGTGACCCGCCAGGCACGCTGGGTCGACTTCGACAACGACTACAAGACCATGAACCCCGAGTTCATGGAGTCGGTCATGTGGGCCTTCAAGCAGCTGCACGACAAGGGCCTCGTCTACGAGGGCTTCCGCGTCCTGCCCTACTGCTGGAACGACGAGACCCCGCTGTCCAACCACGAGCTGCGCATGGACGACGACGTCTACCAGGTCCGCCAGGACCCGGCCGTCACCGTCGGCGTCCGCCTCGAGTCGCTCGGAGAGGACGACGAGCTCGGTGGCGTGCTCGCCCTGGTGTGGACCACCACCCCATGGACCCTGCCGTCCAACCTCGCGGTGATGGTCGGAGAGGACATCGAGTACGTCGTCGTCGAGGCGCCCGTCGGGGGCACCGACACCACGGCCCGCTACCTCCTCGCGGAGTCGCGGCTGGCGTCGTACGCCCGCGAGCTGGGAGAGGACCCGCAGGTCGTCGGCCGCTACCTYGGCGCCGACCTCGTGGGTCGCGCGTACACCCCGCCGTTCTCCTACTACCTGGGTCACGAGCGGGCCTTCCGGCTGGTGCCGGCCGAGTTCGTCACGACCACGGACGGCACCGGCCTGGTCCACACCGCGGGCGCCTTCGGTGAGGACGACAAGGTCGTCACCGACCGCGAGGGCATCGAGCCGGTCATGCCGGTCGGCAAGGACGGACGCTTCACCTTCCCGGTCGCCGAGTACGAGGGGATGCTCGTCTTCGACGCCAACCCGCACGTGATCGACCACCTCAAGGCCGCCACCCGCGGCGAGCCCGGCGGAGCGGTCACCCCCGGCACGGTGCTGCTGCGCCGCGAGACCTACGACCACTCCTACCCGCACTGCTGGCGCTGCCGCGAGCCGCTGATCTACAAGGGCGTCTCGTCGTGGTTCGTCGAGGTGACCGCGGTCAAGAACCGCCTGATGGAGCTCAACCAGCAGATCCGCTGGGTGCCCGAGCACATCAAGGACGGCTCGTTCGGCAAGTGGCTGGAGAACGCCCGCGACTGGTCGATCACCCGCAACCGCTTCTGGGGCAGCCCGGTGCCGGTGTGGAAGTCCGACTCCGAGGAGTACCCGCGCCTCGACGTCTACGGGTCCTTCGAGGACATCGAGCGCGACTTCGGCACCCTGCCCCGCAACGCCGAGGGCGAGCCCGACCTGCACCGGCCGTTCGTCGACGACCTCACGCGGCCCAACCCCGACGACCCGACCGGGAAGTCCACGATGCGCCGGGTCACCGACGTGCTCGACGTGTGGTTCGACTCCGGGTCGATGTCGTTCGCGCAGGTGCACTACCCGTTCGAGAACAAGGACTGGTTCGAGCACCACTTCCCGGGCGACTTCATCGTCGAGTACATCGGCCAGACCCGCGGCTGGTTCTACACGATGCACGTCCTGGCCGGCGCGATCTTCGACCGGCCCGCGTTCGAGACGTGCCTCAGCCACGGCATCGTGCTCGGCAACGACGGCCAGAAGATGTCCAAGTCGCTGCGCAACTACCCCGACGTGCGCGAGGTCTTCGACCGCGACGGCGCCGACGCGATGCGCTGGTTCCTCATGTCCAGCCCGATCCTGCGCGGCGGCAACCTCGTCGTCACCGAGCAGGGCATCCGCGACTCGGTGCGCCAGGTGCTCATCCCGCTCTGGAACAGCTGGTACTTCTTCAGCCTGTACGCCAACGCTGCGGGCGGCGGGCAGGGCCACGACGCCCGGCGGCGTACCGACAGCAGCGACCCCATGGACCGCTACATCCTGGCCAAGCTGCGGGAGTACGTCGCCGCGATGACCCACCAGCTCGACAATTACGAGGTCGCGAACGCGTGCGACTCGACGCGCTCGTTCCTCGACGTGCTGACCAACTGGTACATCCGGCGCTCCCGCGAGCGGTTCTGGGACGAGGACGCCGACGCGTTCGACACCCTCTACACGGTGCTCGAGACCGTCTGCCGCGTCACCGCGCCCCTGATGCCGCTGACCACGGAGGAGATCTGGCGCGGCCTCACCGGCGAGCGCTCGGTGCACCTCACCGACTGGCCGCAGGCCGAGGACCTGCCGGCCGACCACGACCTGGTCGTCTCGATGGACGCCGTCCGCGACGTCTGCTCGGCCGGCTCCGCGCTGCGCAAGGCCGCCGGGCTCCGCAACCGTCTCCCGCTGGCGCGGCTGACGGTCGTGGCCGACGCCGACCTGTCCGGCTTCGAGTCGCTGGTCGCCGACGAGCTCAACCTCAAGGTCGTCGACGTGCTGGCCACGGACGCGCCCGAGGCGGCGTCGTACGGCGTCTCGCAACGGCTCACCGTCAACGCGCGCGCCGCCGGACCGCGGTTGGGCAAGGACGTGCAGCACGCGATCAAGGGCTCCAAGACGGGTGACTGGTCGGTCGCCGAGGACGGCACCGTCACCGCCGGCGGGCTGACCCTGGTGGAGGGGGAGTACGCCCTGGAGACCGTGGCCGGCGCAGCCGACGACTCGACCGCGGTCGGGATGCTGCCGCGGGGCGGATTCGTCGTCCTCGACACGGCGCTGACTCCCGAGCTCGAGGCCGAGGGCGCCGCCCGCGACCTCGTCCGAGCCGTCCAGCAGGCCCGCAAGGACGCGGGGCTCCAGGTCAGCGACCGGATCGCCCTGTCGGTCTCCGGCCCCGCCGACGTGCTGGCCGCGGCGCGCACCCACGAGGCCCTGCTCGCCGAGGAGACGCTGGCCACGAGCGTGGCGTACGCCGACGCGCCCGCGGTCGCCGTCTCCGTCACCCGGGCCTGACCCGGCCGAGCAGTCCTGCCGTCCGGGCTCGGGCCCGGATGGTTGGATGGCGCCATGACGCTGGACCTTGTCCTGGACCTCCGGACCGACGCCGTGACCCTGACCGAGCAGCTCGTCAACATCGAGTCGGTCTCCCACAACGAGGCCGCCGTCGCGGACGCGGTGGAGGCCGCGCTGACGCCGCTGGCGCACCTCACGGTGACCCGCCGCGGCAACACGGTGGTGGCGCGCACCGATCTCGGTCGTCGGGAGCGGGTCGTGATCGCCGGGCACCTCGACACGGTGCCGCTCAACGACAACCTGCCGGCCCGGCGCGAGTCGCGCCCCGACGGTGACCTGCTGCACGGCCTCGGCACCTGCGACATGAAGGGCGGCGACGCGGTCATGCTGCGGCTCGCCACCATCGCCGACCCGGTCCGCGACATCACCTTCATCTTCTACGAGGCCGAGGAGGTCGACTCGGTCCACAACGGCCTGCGCAAGCTGACCGAGAGCGACCCCGACCTGGTGGTGGCCGACTTCGCGATCCTCATGGAGCCGAGCAACGCCAGCGTCGAGGCGGGCTGCCAGGGCACGATGCGCGTCGACGTACGCACCACGGGGGAGCGGTCCCACTCGGCCCGCAGCTGGAAGGGCGTCAACGCGATCCACAAGGCGGCGCCGATCCTGGCCCGGCTCAACGACTACGTCGCCCGCCAGCCCGTCATCGACGGACTCGAGTACCACGAGGGCCTCAACGCCACCGGCATCCGTGGCGGCGTCGCCGGCAACGTGATCCCCGACGAGTGCGTGGTCGAGGTCAACTTCCGCTTCGCCCCCGACCGGAGCGAGGCGGATGCGGAGGCCTTCGTCCGCGAGTTCTTCGAGGGGTACGACGTCACGGTCACCGACATGGCCGCCGGCGCGCTCCCCGGCCTCGACCGGCCCGCCGCCAAGGCGTTCGTCGAGGCCGTCGGTGGTGAGGTCAACCCGAAGTTCGGGTGGACCGACGTCGCCCAGTTCACCAAGCTCGGCGTACCGGCCGTCAACTACGGGCCCGGCGACCCGATGTTCGCCCACAAGCAGGACGAGCACGTGCCCGTCGAGCACATCGAGCGCTGCGAGCAGGTGCTACGGGCCTGGCTCGGGGATGGCGCCGTCACGGGTGGGCGGTCGTGAAGGACAAGGTGAAGGGCCCGATCCTGGAGCGGCGCAGTCAGGTCCAGGAGGACACCTCCGACCGGCGGCTGCTCGACTCCCGGGGGTCTGCGGCCTGGGTCCACGAAGACCCGTGGCGCGTCCTGAAGATCCAGGCCGAGTTCGTCGAGGGCTTCGGGGCGCTGGCCGAGCTCGGGCCCGCCATCGGGGTGTTCGGGTCCGCGCGGACCAAGCCGGACGCCCACGACTACGGCGTCGCCGAGCAGGTCGGGCGCCGGCTCGCCGAGGAGGGCTTCGCCGTCATCACCGGTGGCGGGCCCGGGGCGATGGAGGCCGCCAACAAGGGCGCCAGCGAGGCGGGGGGCGCCAGCATCGGCCTCGGGATCGAGCTGCCCTTCGAGGCCGGCCTCAACCAGTGGGTCGACAAGGGCATCAACTTCCGCTACTTCTTCGCCCGCAAGACGATGTTCGTCAAGTACGCCCAGGGCTTCGTCGTCCTGCCGGGCGGGCTCGGCACCTTCGACGAGCTCTTCGAGGCGCTCACCCTCGTGCAGACCCAGAAGGTCACCTCGTTCCCCATCGTGCTCATGGGCGTCGACTACTGGAGCGGCCTGCTCGCCTGGATGCGCGACACGGTGCTCGCCGAGGGCAAGATCAACCCGCAGGACCTCGACATGCTCACCCTCACCGACGACGTCGACGAGGCCGTCGCCATGATGGTCGCGGCCCGGGCCGACTCCGTGCCCACCCCGTCCGCCGAGCGGCCGGAGTGACGCGATGACGTGGCTCTTCGCGATCCTGATCGTGCTGGCCATGGGAGGCGTCGCGGTGGTCGCGTCCGGTCGCGGCGGGTCGCTCCCCGAGGAGTACGACGACCGTCCCGACGTACGCGTCCCGGCGACCGGCCCGCTCACCGGCGACGACGTACGTCGCGTGCGCTTCTCGCTCGGGCTCCGCGGCTACCGGATGTCGGAGGTGGACACCCTGCTCGCGCGGCTCGCCGCGCAGCTGGACGACAGCCCCGGGGCCGCCACCACGCGTGGCGACGGCGACCCCACCTAGGGCACACTGCGCGGATGTCCACCGAGATCCTCGTCTACATCCTCACGCCGCTGGCTGCGGTGGTCGTGGTGTTGACCCGGCTGCGACTGGCCCGGGGCGACGCCGCCGCCGGGCACTCCCAGATCAGCTCGCGCCTGCTCCTGGTCCACACGGTCGCCGGGACGCTGGCCCTGGTGCTGTGGGTGGTGTTCCTGGCGTTCCCCGACGACGCCTTCCTCGGCGGCTCGGTGGTCGGGATCGTGGCGCTCGGGTTCTTCTGGGTCACCGCGATCGCCGGGCTGCTGATCCTGATGCGGTGGCTGCCCACCCGCGGGAAGCACGCCGGCGAGAAGGCCACCGACAGCTGGAGCAAGGGACCCTGGCTCTCGGTCCTCGCCCACGTCGGGATGCTCGTCGGGGTCGTCGTGTTCTCCTTCGCCTACCTCACCTCCGCGGTATGAGGCGCCTCGTCGCGCTCGTCCTGGGCGCCGGGCTCCTCGTCTCCCTGCCGGGCCCGTCGGCGGGCACCGCGACCGCGGCGGCCCCTGCCGCTGACCGGCCGGCGGCCGTGGTCGAGCACCGCGTGATCGGCCACTCCGTCCAGGGCCGTCCCCTCCACGCCTGGCGCCTCGGGGAGCCGGGCAGGCGCCGCGTCGTACTGCTCTCCACGATGCACGGCAACGAGCCGCACACGCGGCAGATCCTCACTAGCCTGCGCGACGGGCGTGCGATCCGGGGGATCGACCTGTGGGTCGTGCCGGTGGTCAACCCCGACGGGCTGGCCCGGCACAGCCGCCGCAACGCCCACGGCGTGGACCTCAACCGCAACTTCCCGCACGACTGGGTCGACCTCGACGGCAACTACGAGTCCGGTCCCGGCCCGGCCAGCGAGCCCGAGACCCGCGCCGTGATGGCGTTCCTGCGGCAGGTGCGCCCGCGCCGGGTGCTGAGCTTTCACCAGCCGCTCAACGGCGTCGACACCGACACCAAGGACTCCGGCTTCGCCCGCCGCCTGGCCCGTGCGCTCCGGCTCCCGGCGACCACGCTGGACTGCGGTGGGCTCTGCCACGGCACCATGACCGGTTGGTACAACGCCCGCTTCGCCGGTGCTGCCCTCACCATCGAGTACGCCGCCCGCCCGCCCCGGCGCCGGATGGTCGTCGAGGCCCCGCGCCAGCTGCTCGGCGTGCTCGGCGCTCACCGCTGACCGGGCACTTCCCTGCGCATCAATCGTGCCGACCGGGCGTTTCCGTACGCCGATACGGCCAGGAAGTGCCCGCTCAGCGGCCGTGGAACGTCGGCTTCTCCTTGGCCATGAAGGCGTCGACGGCGGCGAGGTGGTCCGCCGTGCCGCCGGTGAGGGCCATCTTGTCTGCCTCGAAGGCCAGCGATTCCGCGAAGGAGTGCGACGAGGAGTGTTCGACCGCCTGTCGGATGGACCCGTACGCCACGGTCGGCCCCGCGGCCAGGCGGGCCGCCAGGTCGCGCACGGTGGCGGCGAGGTCGTCGGCGGGGACCACCTGCGTGGCCAGCCCGAGCTCGAGGGCCTCCGCGGCCGGCACGGTGCGCGGGAAGTAGAGCAGCTCCATCGCCCTGCCCCGACCGACCAGGCGCGGCAGCGTCCAGCTCGCCCCGGTGTCGCAGGACAGCGCCACCCCGGCGAAGGAGGTGTTGAAGGCCGCTGCCTCGGACAGCACCCGGAAGTCGGCGGCGAAGGCCAGGCTCGCGCCCGCCCCGGCCGCGACACCGTTGACCGCGGCGACGACCGGCTTGGGCATGGTCGCCAGGGCGAGCACGGTCGGGTTGTAGTGCCGCTCGACCGTGTCGGAGAGGGGCACGCTCGCGTCGCCGCGCAGGCCCGCGAGGTGCTCCTTGAGGTCCTGGCCCACGCAGAACGCCCGGCCGTTGCCGGTGAGCACGACACAGCGCACCTCCGGGTCGTCGGCCACCCCCAGCACGGTCTCGAGCAGCAGGTCCTTGGTCGCCACGTCGAGGCCGTTCATGGCGTCGGGACGGTTGAGGGTGATCGTGGCGACGCCGGCGTCGACGTCGAGCAGGACGGGATCGGTCGAGGTCATGCGCGCAGTCTGCCCGATCAGCCGGGCGTGAGCGTGCGAGCCACGAACGCCTGGGAGCCGCTGGCCAGCCGGTCGGCCTCGTGCCGGAAGAAGTCGGTCGCCCGACGACCCGCCCAGTCCTCGGGGAGCAGCTGCGGGGGGAGGCCCGGATCGGTGAAGAGGAACTTGCGCCACTCGTGGACCAGGTGGAAGCGGGCGGCGAAGGCCGCCTCCTCGGGATCGGCGTGCGCGGCCAGGTGGGCGGCGACCGTCGCGGCGGCATCGTCGAGCCACGCGGCGTACTCACTGCCGATCGCCTCGAGGTCCCACGCACGGGCCGGGGAGGCCGGCGGGTCGAAGTCGAGGGCCCGCGCGGTGGTCGCCGTGGCCCCGGCGCGCCCGAGCGTCTCGGCGAGCTCGACGCGGACCCACGGGCTCACCCAGACCCGGTCGTCGATGGCGGCGTAGCCGAGGTAGGGCAGGTCGCGCAGCACCGCCGCCCGCACCGCCCGGGAGGGGAAGGGGTCCAGGAGCAACAGCTGCCAACAGCCGTCCCATGCCTCGTCGCGGCGACGGTAGATGCGATCGGCCGCCTCCTCGAGGCGGCGGATGGCCTGCGGGGTGGCGGCGTACCCCCGGGCGCCCTGCACCATGGCCGGCTCCAGCCAGCCCTGGGACACCATCCTGGAGATGGCGGTGCGGACGGCCGGAGCGGCGATGCCGATGGGGTCGAGGAGCCGGACCAGGTCGGCGACCGCGGCGCGGTGTCCACGCGTGCGCAGGTGGTCGCCGTAGACGTCGAACAGGGCAGACCGCGCGTGCATGGACGGGAGTCTGCCAGCCCTGTGGTGCCCATCACTGCCGACATGAGGGATAATGGGCCGGTACTACTTCGTCGGGGCGGCCGAGCCGCCTCGATTTCGCATGTGGAGCCACGCGGCCCACTGAGCTGAATCAGGAAGAGGGTTGCGCCGATGGCCGCCATGAAGCCCAGGACTGGGGACGGACCGCTCGAGGTCACCAAGGAAGGCCGCGGCATCGTCATGCGCGTCCCGCTCGAGGGCGGTGGACGCCTGGTGGTCGAGCTCAACGCCGACGAGGCGGGCGCCCTCGGCGACGCCCTCAAGGCCGTCGTCGGCTGACCGTGGTCGTCACCCCCCAGCTCCCCTCCCAGGTCTCACCCCCGGAGTTCGCCCTCAGCCCGGCACTGCCGCACCAGATCGGTGGTGCCGAGGTCTGGGCGCTGCCGGTCCTCCCGGGCGAGGACGGCGACGTCGTCCTCGGTCCCGGTGCCGGCGAGGCGTCCGAGATGCTCGGGATCGACCTCCTCGACGTCCTCGAGGCGTCCCGCGCCACCGGGCGCACCGGTGAGGTGACCACGGTCCCGGTCGTCTCCGACACTGTCACCACCGTGCTCCTGGTGGGGCTCGGCGAGCAGACGGTCACCGACTTCCGCCGCGCCGGTGCCACCCTCGCCCGGGCGACCAAGGACCGCGCGAGCGTCGTCACCTCGATCACCGCCATCGCGCCCGAGGGGGCGTTGGCGGCCTTCGTGGTCGGCGCGACGCTCGGCTCGTTCTCGTTCCACTGGCGCTCCACGGGGCCGGCCGAGCAGCCCGTGGGCCGCATCGTGCTCGCCGGCGTGGACGACCACGAGGGTGTGTACGACGACGAGCTGGCCCGGGCGATCGCCCTCGGCGGAGCCGGGTGGCGCTCGCGGATGCTGGCCAGCGTGCCGGCCAACCTCAAGAACCCTGCCTGGCTCGCCGAGCAGGCCGAGGAGTTCGCGGCCGAGGCCGGCCTGGACGTCCGGGTCTGGGACGAGAAGGCGCTGGCCGCGGACGGCTTCGGCGGCATCCTCGCCGTCGGCGGCGGCTCCGACTCCCCGCCGCGCCTGATCCGCCTCGACTACACGCCTCCCGGCGCCACCAAGTCCACCCCGACCGTGGCGCTGGTCGGCAAGGGGATCACCTTCGACACCGGTGGCCTCGACATCAAGCCCGCCGAGAGCATGCTCTCGATGAAGCGCGACATGTCCGGTGGCGCCGCGGTGCTCGCCACGATGGCCGCCCTGCGCGACGTGGGCTGCCCCGTGCGGGTGGTCGGCCTGGTGCCGGCCGCCGAGAACGCCATCAGCGGTTCGGCGATGCGTCCCGGTGACGTGATCCGGCACTACGGCGGGCGCACCAGCGAGGTCAACAACACCGACGCCGAGGGCCGGCTCGTCCTGGCCGACGCGATGGCCTACGCCGTCGCCGAGGTGCGCCCCGACGTCCTGGTCGACATCGCCACCCTGACCGGCGCCATGAAGGTCTCCCTGGGGCAGGGGACCGGTGGCTACTTCGCCAACGACGAGGGCATCTCCACGGCCCTCGCCGCGGCGGCCGACGAGTCCGGTGAGCTGCTGTGGCGGATGCCCCTGGTGTCCGACTACGAGGACAAGGTGGGCTCGCGGGTCGCCGACGGCGACAACGCCGCCGGTGGCGCCGGCGCCATCACGGCCGCCCTCTACCTCCAGCACTTCGCGGGTGACGTGCCGTGGGCGCACGTCGACTTCGCCTCCATCGCCGAGGCTCCGGCCGAGCGCTACGAGTGGACCGCCGGCCCGACCGGCTTCGGTCCGCGACTGCTGCTCGCCTGGCTGGGGTCGGAGTCCCCGCTCGCGGGCGTCGGGCGATGAGGGGACTCACCGTCCGCTGGTCGCTCGCCGACGCCCCCCACGGGGTCGAGGAGCAGCTGGCGTCGTACGTCGCCGAGACCTCGCACGCCCGCTTCACCGGCATGGCCGGGCTGGGCTTCAAGACGTGGCGGATGCGCCGCGGCGAGTGGTTCGAGGGGTCTTACGTCTTCGGCTCCGACGACGCGCGCGTGGAGTTCCAGCGCACGTTCGAGGAGGGGGCCGCCGAGGCTCCCGGGTCCAGGATCATCGGCAGCCCGCCGATCCTCGTGGAGGCGTGCGACGTCGTCGCGATCGCCGAGGGCTGGGACGGCTTCACCGCCACGCCCCGCGCCTGAGGACTGACGCGGGAGCCCGAGGCCTCAGGCCTCGGGTGACCAGACCTTCTTGGYGCACAGCAGACCGTCACCGACGGGCAGCAGCACCGGGACGAGCGACGGGTGCTCGGCGACCGTGCGCCCGAGGTCGCGGATGGCCACCGTCTCCTCGTCGCGCTGCGCGGGGTCGGCGACCCGGTCGTGCCACAGCGCGTTGTCGAAGGCCACCACGCCGCCGGGGCGCAGCAGGCGCAGCGCCTCGGTGAGGTACTCGCCGTACTCACGCTTGTCGCCGTCGCAGAAGACGAGGTCGTAGTGGCCGTCGGTCAGGCGGGGCAGCACGTCGAGCCCGGCACCGGCGATGGTGCGCGCGCGGTTGGCGGGGACACCGGCCTCACCGAACGACTCCTTGGCCAGCCGCTGGTGCTCGGCCTCGATGTCCACGGTCGTCAGGACGCCGTCGGCGCGCATGCCACGCAGCAGCCACAGCCCCGAGACGCCGGTGCCGGTGCCGATCTCGACCACCGCACGGGCATCGAGGACGGAGGCGAGGAAGCGCAGCGCGGCGCCGGCGCCCGGGCTGACGGGGGACACCCCGACCTCCTCGGCGCGAGAGCGGGCGGAGGCGAGGACGTCGTCCTCGGCGACGAACGCCTCGGCGTAGGTCCAGCTCGCGGGCTTGATCGGCGTGGTGATGGTGGCCTCCTGGGTCGGACACGCACGTCAGCCGGGTCGCTGCTGCGCATCGAGTGGCGCGACTCTATCGCGCGGGAACACCGGGCCCGGCTCCCACGTTGTCCGGGGAGAACCGGCCCGGGATTCCCAGCCTCGCGGGGGCCGGCTCACAGGGTCCTCTCAGGACTGCTCCCTAGGTTGAGGAAGGCCAGAGCACTGTTCAAGCGCCACACGACCCAGCAGGGGGCAGCCGTGGACCCGTCCACCGACACCGCGGAGACCAGCGGCACGGACGCCGCCGGCACGGACTCGCGTGCCGCGGACGCGTCCGACCTCACGGTGCCCACCTGGGACGAGGTCGTCGAGCAGCACTCCGACCGCGTCTTCCGCCTCGCCTACCGGCTGACCGGCAACCGTCCCGACGCCGAGGACCTCACCCAGGAGGTCTTCGTCCGGGTGTTCCGCTCGCTGGACTCCTACACGCCCGGCACGTTCGAGGGCTGGCTGCACCGGATCACCACCAACCTGTTCCTCGACGGTGCCCGTCGCAAGCAGCGGATCCGCTTCGACGCCCTCTCCGACGAGCGCGCCGCACGGCTGCAGAGCGCCTCGCCCGCCCCCGACACGGCGTACGCCGACCAGACCTTCGACGACGACATCGAGAGCGCGCTCGCGACCCTGCCGCCCGACTTCCGCGCCGCCGTGGTGCTGTGCGACGTGGAGGGCCTCACCTACGAGGAGATCGCCGAGATCATGGACGCCAAGCTCGGCACCGTGCGCTCGCGCATCCACCGTGGGCGCGCCATGCTCCGCCGCGCCCTCGCCCACCGCGCGCCGGTCGACGGCCGCCAGCGGTACGCCGGCCCGGCCCTGGCCGACGAGGCGGGGGTCGCCCGGTGAGCCACCTCGGATCCCGGGTCAGCGCGCTGCTCGACGGCCGCTTGCCGGCCGTGGAGGAGGAGCGGTTGTGGGAGCACGTCCACACGTGTCACCCCTGTCGCGACCTCGTGGAGCGCGAGGGGTGGGTCAAGACGCAGCTCGCCGGCCTGTCCCTGGACCGCGGCGCTGCGCCCGCCGGGCTCAAGGACTCCCTGATGTCGCCGACGCCGGCGCTACGTCCCGATGCCTTCCCGATCGCTCTTCCCGCGGCCCGGCACCGGCACCGCGGGCTCGCGATGATCGGTGGCGGTGCCGCCGGCGCAGCCGTCGTCGGCGTCCTCGCCCTCGGCGCCGCCGGGACCCCGCAGATCGAGCGTCGGCCGCCGGTCGGCGACCTGAACCGCCCCGTCACGACCTCCACCGTCGACCCGCAGGTCCGTCCCGTGCGCCGCTCGCGCACCCCCGCGCCGGGACGCGTGTCGAGCTCCCGGTCGCCCGGCGTCACGACGGGCCAGACCCTCACGGTGCGCCACCTCCTCGACGAGGTGGCCGCGCGGGGGACAATGACTCCGTGAGCGACCAGGAGCACCCGGACCACGACCTGCCCCAGCGGCCCGCGCAGCACGACGAGCTGCCCGAGCACGCCGACGGCGATGCGGGGGAGCCGACGCAGCCGATCCCGGGCTGGACCCCGCCCAACCAACCGCCCGCCCAGCCCGGCGCGGGCGATGCGTCGTCCGTCGAGCCGTCGGGCCACCCGGCCCAGGCCGGGCCGGAGGCTCCTCGCGCCGCCACGCCCTTCGGGCCGCCGCAGCCGTATCAGTCAGGCCCTCCCGCCGGGCAGCCGTCGGGGCCGCTGTCCCCGATCCCCCAGCAGTCGTGGGGACCGGGCGGTCCGGCCGATCGTCCGTTCGGCGGGTTCTTCGCCGGTGAGGCCGCCACCACGCCGATGCCGGTGACCCACGGCGATCGGCCGCGCCGGGTCTCGCGCTGGTTGTGGCCGGCCGTCGCCCTGCTGGCCCTTGTGGTCGGCCTGCTCGGTGGATTCCTCGGTGCCCTCGGCTACGACCGGCTCGGGGACGACACCGGGCGCTACGACGGTGGCCTCGACGCCGTCGAGACCCAGGACGCGGCGCCCCTCGAGGCCGACAACGGCTCGGTTCCGGCCGTGGCCCAGGCGCTGCTTCCGAGCACCGTGCAGATCATCGCCGCCTTCGACGGCGAGGCCGGCGGCGCGACCGGGTCGGGGTTCGTGCTCGACCGGCAGGGGCACATCGTCACCAACAACCACGTGGTGGCCTCCGCCGCGCAGGACGACGGCGCGATCCTGGTCGTCGACTCCGAGGGCACCCGCCACGACGCCACCGTCGTGGGCCGCAGCCCGGTCTACGACCTCGCCATCCTGCAGATCGAGCCCGTGGAGGGCCTCGAGCCGGCTGCGCTCGGTGCCTCCACCGTGCTGCACGTCGGTGACCCGGTCGTCGCCTTCGGCTCGCCCCTGGGGCTGAGCCAGACCGTCACGTCCGGCATCGTCAGCGCCCTCAACCGGCCGGTGACGACGGGCGACTCGGACAACCAGTCGTCGTACATCAATGCGGTCCAGACCGACGCCGCGATCAACCCGGGCAACTCCGGCGGGCCGCTCGTCAACCTCGCCGGCGAGGTGGTGGGGGTCAACTCCGCCATCGCCACCACCGGGGGCAGCCTCACGGGGGAGACCTCGGGCAACATCGGGGTCGGCTTCGCCATCCCCATCGAGCAGGTGCGCACGACCGCCGACCAGATCCTGGCCACCGGCGAGGCGCGCTACCCCGTCATCGGGGCGCAGGTCCGCACCGGCGGCAACGACTCGGAGGGTGCGCTCATCACGGAGGTCAACGACGGCACCCCCGCGCAGGACGCGGGACTCCTCCAGGACGACCTGGTCACCCGTGTCGAGGGCGAGCCGGTCACCGACGGCATCGCGCTGATCGTGGCCATCCGCACCCACCAGCCCGGCGAGACAATCGAGTTCACGGTCCGTCGCGACGGCAAGGAGCGCACCGTCGAGATCACCCTCGACGGCGAGGTGGGCTAGTCAGTCCTCCGCGCGGGCGGCGTCGCTCTCGACGAACGGGTGGTCGGAGACGAACGTCTTGGTCTCGGCATACATCCGCTCGATGAACTTCTCCAGCTCGGCACCCTCGACGCGCCACTGACCACGCCCGCCGATCTTGATCGCAGGCAGGTCCCCCCGGCGCACCAGCGCGTAGACCTGGGCGCTGGAGGTGTTGAGCACCTCGGCCACGTCGGCCAGGGTGAGGAAGCGGGGGGAGTCGGGCATGGGGTCATGATGGCAAACTCCGTGGCCGCAGGGGTACGACGCCCCGATGGCTGTGGACGAGGAGGGTCCCCGTTCGGCCGCCTGTGGACGAGCAGGTGTGGGGAGCCGTCTGGCTGGACATGATGCGTGCGTGTCTCGGACCCACGCTGCCTCCGACGTGCCCGCCGCCACCCGCGCCCAGTCGCCCGGGTGGCGCGATCCCCGCCTGTGGGTCGGCGTCGCCCTCGTCGCCGTCTCCGTGGTCGCGGGGGCGCGTCTCCTCGGGGGTGCCGACGACTCCGTGACGGTCTGGTCGGCCGCCTCCGACCTGGCCCCGGGTGACCGGCTGACCGCCGACGACCTGGTCGCCACGTCCGTGCGCTTCGACGAGCCGGCCGACCTGGGCCGCTACCTCGCCACCGGCGAGGCGCTCCCCGACGACCTCCAGCTCGTGCGGGGCCTCGGCGAGGGCGAGCTCGTCCCCTCCGCCGCGCTGGGCTCGGCGGAGGAGAGCGACACGGTGAGCCTGTCGCTGTCCTTCCCCAGCGAGCTGGTGCCCAGCGGCATCGGGACCGGCTCGGTCGTGGAGCTGTGGGTCGTGCCCGGTGCCGACGGCCGCCGCACCGAGCTGACCGGGCCCGTGCTCAGCGACGTCGTGGTCATCGACGCGCCGAGCGCCACCGAGTCCCTCGGCTCCGTCGGGGGCGGCCGCCAGCTCGTGCTGGGCATCCCGCGCGGTGAGTCGGACGCCCTCGCCTCGCTCCTCGCCGCCAGCGAGGAGCAGCGCGTCCGGGTCCTCGGGCAGGGCTGACCCCGTGATCTGCGTGCTCGTGATGGCCTCGGGCGCCGCCTGGGAGTCGGCCGCGCTCGCCCGCCTCGACCGGGAGGGCGGCGTGGTGGTGCTCAAGCGGTGCGTCGACGTCGACGACCTGCTCGCCACTGCGACCAGCGGACAGGCCGACGTGGCGGTGGTCGGTCTCGAGTCACCGGGACTCGACCCGGCGGGGGTCGCCCACCTCAGGCGGTACGCCGTGCGCCCGGTCGCCGTCGTGTCGCGCACCGACGACCCGGACGTGCTGGCGAGGGCGCAGCGCATGGACGTCCACTCCCTGGTCGCCTTCGACGACCCCGACGGGCTGGCCGAGGCGGTCACGGCGGTCGAGGACGTCGCCGAGACGCGGGTCCGACCCGAGCCCGGTGCCGATCCGGGCGCGCCGGAGGTCCTCGAGGGTGGCGCCGACGGGGACCGTCGCCTCGTCGTCGTCTGGGGACCCGGGGGCGCGCCGGGGCGCACCACGACGGCGGTGACGGTGGCCTCCGAGGTGGCACGTCGCGGGCGCGACACGGTCCTGGTCGACGGCGACCCGTACGGCGGTGGCGTGGCCCAGCAGCTCGGCATCCTCGACGAGGTCTCGGGCATCCTCTCCGCCGCCCGGCTGGCCGGCTCGGGTCACCTGGCCGAACGATTCGGGTCGACCTGCCGCGGCGTCGGGGACCACCTCCGCGTCGTCACCGGCCTCCCGCGGGCCGACCGGTGGATCGAGGTACGCGGCTCGGCGATGGAGCAGGTCCTCGAGAGCGCCCTCGAGCACGGCGACGTGGTCGTGGACACCGGCTTCAGCCTCGAGGACGAACCCGGGCAGGACTTCGGGTCCCGGCCGTCACGCAACGCGATGACCCTCACTGCGCTCGACCTCGCCGACGAGGTGGTCGTGGTCGGCTCGGCGGACCCGGTCGGTCTGTCCCGCCTGGCGCGGGGCCTGGTCGAGCTCCGTGACCGCACCGGGGGTGTGCCGGTGCGGGTCGTGGTCAACCGGATGCGCCCGACCCTGGGCTGGTCGGAGCGGGAGATCGCCGGCATGGTCGAGGGGTTCTCGCGCGTCCTGGGGCTGCACTTCCTCCCGGAGGACAGACCGGCCGCCGACCGTGCGCTCGTCGCCGGGCGCGCCTTGGGTGAGGTCGGGGAGTCGGCGCTCCTGCGAGGGATCGGGGGCGTGGTCGACGCGGTCTTCCCCGCGTCGGTGGCTCCTGCGCAAGCGGGGCGACGGGCCGGTCGGCAGGGCAGTCGTCAGGGGGGTCGGCAGGTCGGCCGACGGGTCGGGCGGAGGCGGTGATGGGCTAGTCCGATCGGGTGATATGCCTCACCCCCTGGGGTGAACCTTTATCAAGGATCTGACAAGAGCGCTTCAAGACGTGACACTGGTCGTCCCCCCCAGCGTCAACCCCTTTTTGGAGTACTCCCATGCAGAGTATCTTCGCGCGCTCCGGCGCGTCCGTGATTCTCGTGGCTTCCCTCGCCCTCGCCGCCGCACCCGCCATGGGTGCCCAGATGACGGCCTCGCGGTCGGCGGACCAGCTCAAGGGCTCCGGCCGCCCCGACACGATCAAGGCCCTCTCCGGCAACGACCGGGTCATCGCGAAGGGCGGCAAGGACACCGTCTACGCGGGACCGGACAACGACTGGGTCGACGGTGGCTCCGGCAACGACAAGCTGTGGGGCCAGGACGACCACGACACCGTCCTCGGCGGCGGCGGTCGTGATCTCCTCATGGGCGGCACCGGCAACGACGCGCTCGACGGCGGAAACGGCGTCGACACGCTCGTCGGCGGGCCGGGTGACGACGCGCTGGTCGGCCAGGCCGGCAACGACAAGCTCCAGGGCCAGGGCGGCATCGACTCGCTCCTCGGTGGCGCCGGAGCCGACTGGCTCGTCGGGGCCGAGGGCAACGACACCATCGACGGCGGCACCGAGGGTGACCGCATCGACGGCGGCACCGGCAACGACTCGATCCTCGGTGGGGACGGCAACGACCACATCGACGGCAACGGCGACAACGACACCGTCGACGGTGGCACCGGCGACGACCGGCTCGCGGGCGCCTCGGGTGACGACAGCATCTACGGCGGCGACGGCGCCGAGAACATCAACGGCGGACCCGGCAACGACGTCCTCGACGGCGGACCCGGTGACGACGGCATCGCCCCCGACAAGTCCCAGGGCAAGAACGCCGGAGGCACCCCGGAGATCAACGGCGGTCCCGGCAACGACGTGGTGCGTGGCGGCGACGGTCGCGACAAGCTGCTCGGCCTCGACGACAACGACCTGATCGACGGTGGCCCCGGTGACGACTACGCCCTCCAGGGCGGCAACGGCGACGACACCGTCATCGACGGTGACGGCAACGACCACTTCATCAAGGGCGACCCCGGCGACGACACCTTCTTCGTCGGCCCCGGCGAGGACTCGGTCTTCGGCGAGCAGGGCAGCGACACGATCTACCTGTACCCCGACGGTGCCCGCGACGAGTTCTACTGCGACGACTACGACGACATCGGCACGTCCTCCGAGGGCAAGAACGACAGGGTCGTCTACATCGGCGCCATCGACCCCCTCGACAAGATCCACGCCGAGCGGGAGACGTGCGAGTCGATCACCGTGATCCCCTACCTCCCCGTCGGCTGGCCGTACGGTCCCGTCGCCGGCATCAGCGCCCGCCAGGCCGCGACGACGGTCCAGGCCCCCGGCACCCCGACGCGCGCGTCGTACGCCGGTCGGCGTCTCGCCCCGCGGGGCTGACGCACCTCAGGCGGAGAACAGCAGGTACAGGCCGCCCACGGTGAAGAGCACCATCGCCAGGAGCAACGGGAGYTGACCGGTGAGCTGGTGCCGGCGGGGGAGCAGCGCGATGGCGCGGTCGTGGGCGGCGATGACGCCGAGCACGTGACCGGCGACCACGGCCCCGACCTTGAGCCGGGCCAGGAAGTCGGGGTGGAACGACAGCCAGTAGTTGACCGAGAGGTCGGCGGTGCCGAGGTAGTCGTCACCGCGGCTGAACGGGTCGCTGAGCTGCACGAGCGTCGTCTGGCCGTACTCGACGAGGTAGGTCAGGTAGTGGGCGATGATGTAGCCCACGACGATCGGCACGATCGAGTGCGCGAAGAGGTCGGGCAACGTCGAGCGCCTGGTCCCCGGTGCCACACCGGTCGCCATGCAGGCGACGGCGAAGATCACCCCGACGCCCACGCAGAAGGTCAGCAGCGCCAGGTTGTCGATCAGTCCGGAGGGGATGGTCGTGCTCTGCACGAACCGCACCCACGGGCTGGCCTCCTTGAAGGAGTCGTACGCCGTGCTGCCGAAGAGCACCGCGACGACGCCGACGAGTCCGGGGGCGACCGGCACGGTGGCCAGGTTGGCCAGCGGGCTGCGCAGGACGAGGTGTCCGTCGCGCTCGCCCCAGACGGAGAGCCTGGCCACGAGCGAGGAGTAGACCTCGAAGGGGTCGGCGCGCTCGAAGAAGCGGTTGCCGAACAGGGCRCCGCCGATGAGCATGACGCCGATGTAGACCGCGCACCACAGGCGGACCGGGCCGACCTCCGTCGAGTGCGGGTAGACGAGCTCGAACCACACGAAGGCGAAGAGGCCCACGGCCGCCGGCCAGTAGCCCAGCCGTGCGGGGTAGGTGTACATCCCCACCTCGGGATCGCTGCCGGAGACCTTCGCCAGCACGGCGTTGATCGTGCGGCTGGGGCTGATGGCCTTCCAGACCGGGCCGAGCAGCACCGAGAGCGGCACGATGCCGACCCACAGGAGCACGTAGAAGACCCCGAGGAACGGGTTGACCAGGGTGTCCTGGCCGAAGACGGCCGCGGCGGCCACGTACAGGAACATCGCGAAGCCCAGCGCGCGCAGGCCGACCCGCCACGGGGTCGACGAGGTCAGGCGGTCGAGCCAGGCCGGCGCGGGACGCCCGGTGGTGGCGCCGTCGTAGCGCGGCGTGCGCCAGGCGAGGGCCAGGACCGTGAAGGAGACCACCAGGGCCGCGACGGCACCGGCGATCGCGAGCTCGAGGGGGATCGGCAGGTCCTTGGCCCCGCCGATGCCGTGGGCGAGCAGGTCGCGGCCCCCGGGGTCGGTCCCGGGTTCCAGCAGGCGCACCTCAGCGGACTTCGAGCTGGACGATGGTGAGCTCGAGGTCGTGGGACTCGACCTCGACGACGCCGGGCTGGTCGATGACCAGGGGGAGGGTGGTGGTGCCGGCGCCGTAGGCCAGCTCCTGCTCCGGGGTGGAGTGCACGTGGAGCTCGCCGGGCGCGTCGGCCGTGACGACGAGGTCGATCTCCTCGCCCAGCGGGACCTCGACCCGCTCGCCGTTGGGCGTGACGGTGTCGCCGTCGAAGGTGATGTCGATGGTCTGGTTGTCCGGCGCCGGGCTCTGCGGGGAGTCGCTCGACGTGCCCTCGCTGGTGCTCGACGACGCCGACGGCGTCGAGGAGCTCGAGCCGGCGCCCGACTCGGGCTCGGCGGCCGTGTCGTCGCTGCAGGCGGTGACGCCGAGCGTCACCAGCAGCAGGGTCGTGGCCAGCGGGGCGAGCCGCGTCGCGCGCATGTGTTCCTCCGGGGAGTGGTCGTGGCGGGAGGCGTCCCCACCTCTGCGTTGGACTCCCACCGCTCGGGGTGGGAGCCTCTGCCAGAATCCCACGCGGAGCAACACCATCGGCGTCCGGGCCGTCCCGCGGGCCTCCAGGAGTGTCCGACACCACGACGAAGGGGCTGACATGACCGAGCGGCTACGGCCGCGGGACCTGGCCTTGCTGGCCACCGAGTCCCCGTCGACACCGATGCACAACGCCACGGTCGAGATCTTCGACCCCGGCGGCTCCGGGTTCGACTACGCCCGGCTCGTCGAGCTCATCGCCGACCGGATCGCGTTCGTGCCGCGCTACCGCCAGCGTCTCCAGCTCGTGCCCGGCCGGCTCGCCAACCCCGTGTGGGTCGACGACCCCGACTTCGAGATCGGCTACCACGTACGTCGTTCCGCGCTGCCGCGTCCCGGTGACCACCACCAGCTGCGCGAGCTCGTCGCCCGGATCGCGTCCCGCCCGCTGGATCGCAGTCGCCCGCTGTGGGAGGTCTACTTCGTCGAGGGCCTCGAGGGCGGCCGGGTCGCCGTCCTGACCAAGAGCCACCAGATCCTGGTCGACGGACGCGAGACCGTGGACATCGGCCAGGTGCTGCTCGACACCTCCCCGGACACGCGGGACCTCGGCCACGACGAGTGGCAGCCCCGCCGCCGTCCCAGTGCGCTTGGCCTGGCCGTCGACGCGGTCACCGACACCCTCGAGCGCCCGGGCACCGTCGTGCAGACGGTGCGGGCCAACTCCGAGTCGGCCGCGCGGACCGTCACCGCGGCCGCGCGCCGGGTGGGCGGCATCGCCGGTGCCCTGGCCGGTCGGAGCCCGGTCCACGGCAGCCCGATCAACCGCCCGCTCTCGCAGCAGCGCCGGTTCCTCGCGGTCCGCACCGAGCTCGAGGTCTACAAGCGCATCCGCACCGTCCACGGCGGCACCGTCAACGACGTCGTCCTGGCCACCATCGCCGGCGCCCTGCGCGGGTGGCTGATGACGCGCACCGAGTCGATGGCGGGGGTGCGCACCATCCGGGCGATGGTGCCGATGTCGGTGATCGACGACGAGCTGGAGGCCACCTCCCTCGGCACCCAGATCGCCGGCCACCTGGTCAACCTGCCGATCAGCGAGGCGTCCGCGGTGGTGCGCCTGCACCAGGTCAGCTACAGCTTCCAGGCCCACAAGGAGACCGGGCGGGCCGTCTCCGCGCGTCGCCTGGCGGGGATCGCCGGCTTCGCGCCGACCACCTTCCACGCCCTCGGCTCCCGGGTGGCGGCCGCCGAGGCGCGCCGCGGCTTCCACCTCTCGGTGACCAACGTCCCCGGCCCGCAGTTCCCGCTGTACGCCGCCGGCGCCGAGATGGTGGAGACCTACCCGGTCCACCCGCTCCTGCCCGACCACACGCTGGCCGTCGGCGTCACCTCCTACAACGGCGGCGTCTTCTACGGCATCACCGCCGACCGGGACGCGGTGCCCGACGTCGACACCCTGGGACAGTGCCTGCTCGAGGCCCTCGACGAGCTCGCGGAGTCGGCCAGCGGCGCCCGCAAGCGCGCGCCCCGCGGGCGGCGTACGCGAGAGGGGTCCTGAGGTGCGCGCCTACCTGCCCACCACGCTCGACGAGCTGGCGCGCTTCCACGCCGAGGGCGTCGTGCCCGTCGACGCCGACCCGATCACGGCCGAGGACGAGTCGGAGGAGGCGGAGTACGCCGCCCTGATGACCGCCGCGGACGCCTCTGCAGCCCTCCTGGAGGGCTCGGGGCGCCGGGTCGTGCTGGTGGCCGAGGTCGCGGACGGCGCGCGGTCGGTGCCGGTGCGGCTGGTCGCGTCGGTGCACGTCGACACCGAGGACGACGCCGACCCCGACGACGACCTCGCGTGGTACGCCACCCAGGAGATCCCGGAGCTGATCGCGGGTCGCTAGGGTCGGACCCATGGACGCGATCACTTCTCCTCCGGCTCCGATCAACGAGCCGAACCTCACCTACGCCCCGCACAGCCCCGAGCGTGCCGCGCTCAAGGTGGAGCTGGCCCGGCTCGAGGGCAAGCAGCACACGCTGCGGGCCCACATCAACGGCCGCCGGCGCAACGGTGGCGGCGCCGAGATCAAGGTCGTCCAGCCCCACGACCAYCAGCACGTGCTGGGCACCTTCAAGAACACCACGGCCAAGGACGCCGAGGCGGCCGTGAAGGCCGCGACGGCCGCGGCCCCGGGGTGGCAGGCGATGTCGTTCGACGACCGGGCCGCGATCATCCTCAAGGCCGCGGACCTGCTCGCCGGTCCGTGGCGCCAGACGCTGAACGCCGCGACGATGCTGGGCCAGTCGAAGACGGCGTTCCAGGCCGAGATCGACGCGGCGTGCGAGCTGATCGACTTCTGGCGCTTCAACGTGCACTACGCCCGCGAGATCCTCACCGACCAGCCGATCGCCAACAGCCCCGGCATCTGGAACCGCACTGACCACCGCCCGCTCGAGGGCTTCGTCTACGCGATCACGCCGTTCAACTTCACCGCGATCGCGGGCAACCTGCCGACCGCGCCGGCGCTGATGGGCAACACGGTGATCTGGAAGCCGTCCCCGACCCAGCAGCTGGCCGCGTCGCTGACCATGGRGCTGCTCGAGGAGGCCGGCATGCCGCCCGGAGTCATCAACATGCTCCCCGGTGACGGCCTCGACGTCTCCAAGGTCGCGCTGACCCACCCCGACCTGGCCGGCATCCACTTCACCGGCTCGACCCCGACGTTCCAGCACCTGTGGCAGACCATCGGGACCAACATCTCCGGCTACCGCGCCTACCCCCGCATCGTGGGGGAGACCGGTGGCAAGGACTTCGTGGTCGTGCACCCCTCGGCGGACCCCGACGTGGCGCGGGTCGCGATGCTGCGCGGTGCGTTCGAGTACCAGGGCCAGAAGTGCTCGGCCGCGTCGCGCGCCTACGTGGCCCGCTCGGTGTGGGACAAGATCAAGGACCAGCTCGTCGCGGACACCGAGGGCCTCTCGATGGGTGACGTCACCGACTTCAGCCACTTCATGGGCGCGGTGATCGACGACCGGGCGTTCGCCAAGCACAAGAAGGCGATCGCGCGGGTGCGGGCCAACAAGCACCTCACGCTGCTGGCCGGTGGGCAGACCGACGACTCGGTGGGGTACTTCGTGCGCCCGACGATCGTGGTCTCGACCGACGCCAGCGACCAGATGTTCTCCGAGGAGTACTTCGGCCCGATCCTGGCCGTGCACGTCTACGAGGACGACCGCTTCGAGCAGGTCGTGGCGCAGATGGAGTCGTTCGCGCCCTATGCGCTGACCGGCGCGATCATCGCCCAGGACCGCTCCGCGGTGGCGTGGGCCCGCAACGCGCTGCGGTTCGCGGCCGGCAACTTCTACATCAACGACAAGCCGACCGGTGCGGTCGTGGGCCAGCAGCCCTTCGGCGGCGGTCGCGCCTCGGGCACCAACGACAAGGCCGGTGCCGCGGTCAACCTGCTGCGCTGGACCTCACCGCGCTCCATCAAGGAGACCTTCGTGCCCCCGAAGGACCACCGCTACCCCTACATGGACGTCGAGTGACCCTGCTCCACCCCGTGTCCTCGTTCCACCCCGTGACCCCGTTGCACATGGGGTCGCTGCATCCCTACGAGCAGGCGTTGACCCTCCTGCTCGCGTTCGGTCCGTTCGTGCTCCTCGCGGTGGTCGTCTGGTGGCGCCGCCGCGAGGGGGACGACTGACCGGACCCGGTCAGGTGAAGACGGGTACGGCGGCCCCGGCGAGGTCGTGGTGCTCGGCCCGCGACGGCGCCGAGCGACCCGTCCCCACGAGGACCACCCGCTCGTCGGACCAGTCGGTGACGGACGCCGCGGGGTCGAGCAGCTCCTCGACCACGCGGCGTACCTCGGTCAGGGACGCGGGCCCGGGTGCGTCCAGCCCGGTCACCAGGTCGAGGTGGTGCAGCGTCGCCTCCACCGCGAGCGTGCTCGCGAGGTCCGCGACCGTCATCGCGTGGCCCTGGGTCGTGATGACCTGGGTCGGGTCGGCGACGTCGACCGCTCGCGCGGCCGCCCCGGCCGCCTCGACGTACCGGTCCCGCAGGGCGGACCAGCTGAACAGGCCCGCCTCCAAGCGGGTCCAGCGCCGCACCTGCTCGTCGGTGTCGGGATCGCTTCCCCAGGCCGCCCAGTAGCGCACCCGGTCGCAGTCGGCCGGACCGTCGGCGGGCGAGTGGACCGCCACCAGGGCGCGCACGGCGTCGGCGTGCAGGTGGAAGACCAGGTCGCGCACGGCCCAGCCCGTGCACCCGGTCGGCGCCCAGGCGTCCTCGTCCGTGAGCGCGGACACCACCTCGACGAGCGGGCCGTACGCCGAGGCGAGCCCGCCCGCAGTCAGCGGGCCAGCCACTCGCGGCCGACCTGGTGCTCCTTGGTGAACGCCTTGTGGAGCATCTCCGCGATGAGCTTCTCCACCTTGCCGGAGACCAGCGGGACGGAGACCTTGACGGAGAGCTCGACGACCTCGACGGTGCCCTCGCCCACGGGGGTGAGCTGGACGGTGCCCGTGATGTCGCCGGGCTTGCCCGGGATGGCCAGGTGGAGGTCGGCCGCGGTGTCGGTGAGCCAGCGCTCCTGCTGGATGATGACGATCTCGTCGCCGACGAACCTGCGGGCGAACGACGGGAGGTCGCGCGCCGACTGCACCTGCTCGACGGTGACGTGCTCGCCCTCGACCGTGGCGGAGCCCCGCAGGACGTGCTGGCGCTCCAGCACCTCCTCACGGAACGCGGCATCGGTCAGCATGGCCGCGACCGCGGCCGGGCTGGCGTCGTAGGGGAGCTCCATGCGCAGGGGCGTGGCCATCAGAGGGCCGTGCCTTCGTGTGTGTGCACCATGCGGCACATCATGTCGGAGCGCGCCCCGGGTCGTCACCGCAGGATGTCTGGCGGGCGAGACACCAGGTGATGACCCCGTGTTGTCCCCGTCACAGCAGGGTCCTAGGGTCGGAGGGTGCTCACCACGCTCGAGGACGACAAGGCCGAACTGCTCACCCGGGCCGCCGACGCGGCGCGTCACTCGAAGGGCACCGGGGGGCCCGACCACGACCAGGTCGAGGACCTCCTGGTCGCCTACTACCGGCACGTCGCGGCCGAGGACCTCGTCGATCGCAGTCCCGAGGACCTGTACGGCGCGCTGGCGTCGCACCACYGGCTCGCGCAGGCGCGGCCGCAGGGCACCGCCGCTGTCCGGGTCGTCACCCCGGGTCTCGCCGACGCGGGGTGGTCCGCGGCCGGTCACTCGGTGGTCGAGGTGGTCACCGACGACATGCCTTTCCTCGTCGACTCGGTGACCATGGAGCTCTCCCGCCTCGAGCACAACGTGCACGTGGTCATCCACCCGCAGTTCGAGGTCACCCGTGACATCACCGGGGCCCTCCAGACCATCGGCGCGATCGAGGAGGGGGTGGTCGAGGAGTCGGCCCCCGAAGCCCTCGGCGAGTCCTGGATGCACGTCGAGATCGACCGGGTCGTCGACGCGGACGACATGGCCCTCATCGAGGAGTCCCTGCAGCGGGTCCTGCGCGACGTGCGCGAGTCGGTCGAGGACTGGGAGAAGATGCGCGACCGGGCCCTCGGCGTCGTCGACGAGCTCGTCGCCGACCCGCCGCCCCTCGACGCGGCGGAGGTCAGCGAGGGGGCCGAGTTCGTCCGCTGGCTGGCCGACGACCACTTCACCTTCCTCGGCTACCGCGAGTACCGGCTGGAGGAGGACGGGGAGGACCTCGCGCTGCGCGCCGTCCCCGGCACCGGGCTCGGCATCCTGCGCGCCGACCAGGACATGTCCGACTCGTTCGGCAAGCTGCCGTCGCTGGTGCGCGAGAAGGCGCGCGAGAAGACGCTGCTGGTGCTGGCCAAGGCCAACTCGCGAGCGACCGTGCACCGCCCGGCGTACCTCGACTACGTGGGCGTCAAGACGTTCGACGCCCAGGGCGAGGTGGTGGGGGAGCAGCGCTTCCTCGGGCTCTTCTCCAGCGCCGCCTACACCGAGTCCGTGGCACGGATCCCGCTGCTGCGCGACAAGGTCCGCTCGGTGATGCAGCAGGTCGGCTTCGACACGCGCAGCCACGCCGGCAAGGCGCTGATGGACACCCTGGAGAACTACCCCCGCGACGAGCTCTTCCACACCCCGGCCGAGGAGCTCGCGCCGACGGTGCAGGCCGTCATGTACGCCCGCGAGCGCCGCCAGCTGCGGCTCTTCGCCCGTCGCGACACCTACGGTCGCTACGTCTCGGTGCTGATCTACCTGCCCCGCGACCGCTACAACACGACGGTCCGCGAGCGCTTCTCCCAGATCCTCAAGGACCGCCTCGGCGGCGACAGCGTCGAGTTCACGGCCCGGGTCAACGAGGCGACGAGCGCCCGGGTGCACTTCGTGGTCCACCCCCGTCCCGGCGAGACCGTGCCCGACGTCGACGTGCACGACCTCGAGCGTCGGATGGTCGAGGCCTCGCGCTCGTGGCGCGACGACTTCATCTCCGCCGTCGTCACCGAGTACGGCGAGGAGCGCGGCTCGCGCCTGGCCCGCCGCTGGGTGGACTCCTTCCCGGAGGCCTACAAGGAGGACTTCAACCCCCGCCAGGCCGCCGCCGACCTCGGCCGGCTCGAGTCCGTCGAGGGCGACGAGGGCATCGACCTGGCCCTCTTCGAGCAGGTCGACGCCGGTCGCGGCGAGGCCCGGCTCAAGGTGTTCCGCGTCGGTCCTCCGCTGTCGCTGAGCGGCGTCCTGCCGATGCTGTCGTCCATGGGTGTCGAGGTCGTCGACGAGCGTCCCTACTCCCTCGAGGGCCTCGGGCGTGAGTCCTACGTCTACGAGTTCGGGCTGCGCTACGGCCGCCAGCTGCCCGCCACCGCGCGTGAGCTGTTCGCCGACGCGCTGCGCGCCGTCTGGGAGGGCCGCAACGAGACCGACGGCTTCAACGCGCTGGTCCTGGGCGCCGGGCTCACGTGGCGGCAGGCGACCGTGCTGCGCGCCTACGCGAAGTACATGCGCCAGGGCAACACCCCGTTCGCGCTGGACTACATCGAGGGCGCGCTGGCCAGCAACGTCGACATCACGCGCCTGCTGGTCCAGCTCTTCGAGGCCCGCTTCGACCCCGCCGCTGGCGCGCTCGCCGACGACGAGCAGCGCACGGCCCGGGTGGAGAAGGTGGAGGAGCGGCTGGCCCACGCCCTCGACGACGTGGTCAGCCTCGACCACGACCGCATCCTGCGGTCCTACCGCACCCACATCCGCGCGACGCTGCGCACCAACTACTTCCAGACCGACACCGACGGTCAGCTGCACCCGTACATGAGCTTCAAGCTCGAGCCGTCGTCGATCCCCGAGCTGCCCGAGCCACGGCCCAAGTTCGAGATCTTCGTCTACTCCCCGCGCGTGGAGGGCGTGCACCTACGCTTCGGCGCGGTCGCCCGCGGTGGCCTGCGCTGGTCCGACCGCCGCGACGACTTCCGCACCGAGGTCCTCGGCCTGGTCAAGGCGCAGATGGTCAAGAACACCGTGATCGTGCCGGTGGGCGCCAAGGGCGGGTTCTTCTGCAAGCAGCTGCCCGCCGCGTCCAACCGCGACGCCTGGCTGGCCGAGGGCGTCGCCTGTTACACGACCTTCATCTCCGGGCTGCTCGACATCACCGACAACCTCGTCGAGGGCGAGACGGTGCCGCCGACCGGGGTGGTGCGCCACGACGGCGATGACTCCTACCTGGTGGTCGCGGCCGACAAGGGAACCGCGACGTTCTCCGACATCGCCAACGGCGTGGCCAAGGACTACGGCTTCTGGCTGGGTGACGCCTTCGCGTCCGGCGGCTCCGTGGGCTACGACCACAAGGCGATGGGCATCACGGCCCGCGGCGCCTGGGTCTCGGTCCAGCGCCACTTCCGCGAGCGCGGCATCGACTGCCAGGCCGAGGACTTCACCGCGGCCGGCATCGGCGACATGTCGGGTGACGTGTTCGGCAACGGCATGCTCTGCTCCGAGCACACCCGCCTGGTGGCGGCGTTCGACCACCGCGACATCTTCCTCGACCCCGACCCGGACGCCGCGTCGTCGTTCGCCGAGCGACAGCGCCTCTTCGCGTTGCCGCGCTCGAGCTGGCAGGACTACGACAAGGGCCTGATCTCCGAGGGCGGCGGCGTGTGGTCGCGCTCGCTGAAGTCGATCCCGGTCCACGACGCCGTGCGCCGTGCGCTCGGCCTCGCCGACGACGTCACCGCCCTGACCCCGGCCGAGCTCATGCGGGCGATCCTGCTGGCCCCGGTGGACCTGCTCTGGAACGGCGGCATCGGCACCTACGTGAAGTCCTCGGAGGAGACCAACGCGGACGCCGGCGACAAGGCCAATGACGCCATCCGGGTCAATGGCGAGGACCTCCGCGCCCGGTGCGTCGGGGAGGGCGGGAACCTCGGCCTGACCCAGCTCGGCCGCATCGAGTACGCCCGGCTCGKCGCCGAGCGCGAGGGCGGGCGCATCAACACCGACTTCATCGACAACTCCGCCGGCGTGGACACCTCCGACCACGAGGTCAACATCAAGGTCCTCCTCGACAAGGTGGTCGCCGACGGCGACATGACCGAGAAGCAGCGCAACGTGCTGCTCGCCGAGATGACCGACGAGGTCGCCGAGCTGGTGCTGCGCGACAACTACGAGCAGAACCTCGCGCTGGCCAACGC